>SZPD01000136.1 GCA_030263515.1 Anaerolineae bacterium CFX9
GTAGCCGACCGTCCACCAGACCGTCGTCAGGATGATGCCCCACATCGCTGTGCCTTCGCTGACCAGCCAGGGTGTGTTGCCCAGCCCGAACAGCGACAGATAGCGGTTCATCAGCCCGAAGTCCTTGTCGAGAATCCATGTCCAGAGGACGCCAACTACAGTTGACATGATCACGTAGGGCATGAAGATGGCGACACGGCCGACTGTTCGCCCTTTCATGGAGGTATTGAGAAACATCGCCAGCAGCAGACTGAGCACGAGCAGGACCGGCACTGTCACACCCGTAAAGCCGATCGTGTTACGGATCGCCTCCCCCAGCCGGGGGTCGCGTGTCATCGCCTCGAAATTGGCGAAACCGATCCAGCGCGGCTCTCCGACGGCTTGCCAGTTGGTGAAGGCAACGCCCAGCCCGGCAAGCGACGGCCCCAGCCGGAACAGAATGAACAGCACTAAATAGGGCAGGATGAAGAACAGAGGGGTTGGGAATTTTCTGGGTGGCGCCGCCCCGGTCAACGCGGCACTGCGGGCGGCGCTTGAAGGCAGAATCCGCATGGTCGACTTCCTTACTCTGTAAAATTGTTGATGAAAAACCGGGGCGATCCGCGCTGGGATCGCCCCGCGTGCTGCGTGTTACGACGGGATCGACAGGATGGCGGTGATTTCGTTGCAGCCCGCTTCCACAGTCGATGGAATATCAGCCCGCTCCAGCAGGATGCGCTGCGCCATGACCATCATCGGGGTAGGCGCATTGCTGGCGAAGATCTGCGAGAACTGCGGCAGATTCGGCAGCAGCATCTGGTTGGGGAGCATATCGACGAATGGCTGACGCCCCTCAAGCTCGGCGAATTCCGGCGATTCGATGATGTCATAGCGGATCGGGAGCTGCCCGGACGGCAGCCAGTCAAACGAATGCTCTGCCAGCCACTCGATGAAGGCGATGGCTTCATCGCGCTTGGCGGGGTCGGCAAACGTCGGCAGCGTGAAGTTGTGCCCGCTGCCCCAGACGGCGGGCTGCTCGAAGATCGTCGGGTACGGCGCGGTGGCCCAGTTGAAACCGTTATCGCGGTGAGCAGCCTGCATCGCCGGGATCTGCCACGGCCCATCAACCAGCATGGCGGTGCGCCCATTCAGGAAGTCACGGGCATAGTCCGTCTGTCCCTGCGGCGCGGCATAGTGGACGTAAACCAGGTCCTGCAGCCACTGCCAGGCCTGCGTCGCCAGTTCTGTATCGATCACGCACTGCGAGCCGTCTTCGGAGATCATCTGACCGCCAAGCTGGCTGTAAAGCGCGTACCACTGATAGAAGCCGTGGTGATTGGTGTGCATGTTGATGGCGTACTGGACGATGTTCGCCGGGTCAAAACCCTCATCGCCGGGGTGATTGCCGTTGGCATCCACCGTGAGCAGACGGGCGGCTTCCAGGAATTCCTCGGCGTTGGTCGGCGGGGCGGCGATGCCGGCGGCCTCGAACAGATCGAGGTTGTAGTAGAGACCGTGGACACCGAGGTCATAGGGGAAGGCGTACATCTGACCGTCGTAGAACTGGAGTTCCCACGCCTTGGGGACGTAGTTTTCCTCGACGAAGACCTCCGAGCTGGCGATGATGTCATCGATCGGCTCGATCATGCCGAGGCTGATGAACATCGCGGTTTCCTGCGGATGCATCGCCATGATGTCCGGCGATTCTCCGGCGCTGGCGCTGGCGATGAACGCATCGAACAGCGGCGACCATGCCTGAATGGTCAGGTTGACCTGAACGTTGGGATTCTCGGCGTTATAGCGATCGACCAGTTCCTGCATGATCGCGCCGTCCGGCCCCGTCCAGCCGCCCCAGAATTCCAGCGTCACGGTATCCTGCGCACCGACGCCGCCCACTGCTGAAAGCACGAGAACCAAAATCAGAAACAGGGAAAGTTTACGCATGTCTAAATACCTCATCATTGATTCGCTGCGAAAGATGCACCGGTCAAAAAACTGTCTTTCTCTATCGCATTCCTCCTCGAAACAAACGCGCGATCAGACCGAACTGAGAATCACGCCGGCGCTGGAGAGCGCCCGCCAGCACGCCTCGATTTTTTCCGCAGAGGCTTTCAGCAGCGGGGCGCGCACATCGCCGACGGGAACGCCCCGTCGCGCGCACATCGCCTTGAACAGTGAAAGATCTGCGCCGTCGCCCACGATTTCGCGCACCTGATCCAGCGTGGCTTGCAGGGTGCGTCCCGTTTCGAAATCGCCGCGTCGCCCGGCTTCGTAAATGCTGATCACCAGCTCTGGCACGTAGTTGGCATTGCCAGAGACGCAGGCATCCACGCCGATCGCCTGCGCCGCCAGGATCAGACCATCGGGTCCACTGGCGGTGTTGAAAGCGCCCCCCTGCAGAGAGGCGCTGGCAAACAGCGTCGCCAGCGAGCCGCTGCTGTCCTTCAGACCGAGGATGTTTGGGAAGGCATCCGCCAGCCTGAAGACCAGATCGGTCGTCAGGATATTCGGGGTGACCCCCGGATTGTTGTAGAGGTAGATGGGAAAGTCGGGGACTGCGCGCGCCACCGCGGCGAAATGGTCGTAAAGCGCCGTGTCGCTCAGCCTGTAAAAGTAGGGTGGCACGACAGCAGCCGCGTCTGCGCCGATCTCGCGGGCGTGGCGGGTGAGCGCGATGGTCTCGCTGGTCGTGATCGTGCCGGTGTGGATGATGACTGCCGTCCGCCCGGCGGCAAAGCGCACCACCCATTCCGCCATCTGCTGACGTTCCTCCGGGCTGAGCAGCGGCCCCTCGCCGGTCGTGCCCAGCGGGAAAAGCCCGGCAATCCCTTTTGAGACGAGAAACTCTACCAGCCGCTCGGTCCCGTCAGCATCGATCTGCCCGCTCGAATCGAACGGGGTCAGCATCGGCGCGATCACTCCCTGAATCTTCATGAGAACGCTGCTCCCTGCATCAGCCAGTCTTCGCTAAAGCGCGCATAGCAGATCTTTTCGCGACGGTAGGTGTATACCAGGTGAAGCATGCCGTCGCCGGTCTGCGCAAGCGTCGGATATGAGATTTCGGCATGTTCATCTTCGATCGTCTGGATCGTCTGCCAGCGCTCATCGCGATCTGCCAGCGCGACACACAGCGGCGTGCGATATGTTGGGCTGTTGTTGAACGCCAGCGCAAAGCGCCCGCTGTGCAGCCTGAGCAGATCAATGCCAGAGTTTGGGTTGGGCAGCGTGGTCGGCGTAAGCTCAGTCCATGAGTCGCCCCGGTCATGGGATTCTGATCGCCAGATCACGCCGCCCTTCCCACCGGTGCGGATATACGCCATCAGGCGTCCGTCATCGAGTTCGACCAGCGTCGGGTGGATGTTGCCGCTGGGGGATTGCATCGGCGCGCTCAGCCGCCATGTTGCGCCGTCATCATCCGAGAGGATCATGCGCGACTGCCAGGTATTTTCGTCGTAGGCGGGGACGATGATGCGCCCCGGCAGCACCAGCGCGCGGCTGCGCAGCATCAGGCCGGGATACTCAAACAGCAGAAGCGGCTCGCCCCATGTATCCCCACCGTCACGGGATTTTTTCAGGTATGGAATGGCGGTCGTCCAGTCGTGCCCCATGATCACGTTGTAAAAGAACCACAGTTCTCCGTCAGGGCGCGGCAGAAAAAGCGGCTGCCCCATCGAGTGATCGGGCACATCGGCGATGATTTTGGGTTCCGTCCATGTGTCGGATCCGGGTCGCAGGCGTGCATACAGCAGCGAGACATCCGGCGCGGTTTCGTAAGCGCCGCCCATCCACGCGCAGATCAGACCTGCATCGCCCATATCGATCAGGGTGGAGGCATGGGCAAAGGGACGGTCGAACATCCGCTCGAAGACGGAAGTTTTGAGCAGCGTTTCAGCCATCATCGTTTCATCACCCGGTGAACCATCGACATGCGCGCCGGCACATAGCCCATGCGGCGTGATGTTTCCTGGGCAGTATCGGCGACGCTCGAAGCCAGCGCTTCCAGCCTTGACCCGATGATTTCCGGGTCTCTGCCAGAGACGCTGCATGCGCCGATCACGTTCCCCTGCCCATCAAAGATCGGCGCGCCGATGCAGTAGGTATCCAGCTCGTGTTCCTGGTTATCGACCGAGTAGCCGCGCGCCCGCGTGCGCAGCAGATCCTCGCGCAGGGCCGGGAAATCGGTCAGGGTGTTGCGCGTGAACGGGGGAAGAACGCGCCCTTCATAGATGGCGCTGACTTCATCCGGTGGCAGGAATGCCAGCACTGCCTTGCCGACCGACGTGCAGTACAGCGGCGCGCGATCGCCGACGGCGGTGCGTGCCAGCAGACGCTGCGATGATTCGACCGCGTAGATATACAGCACCTGATCGCCGTCACGCACAGTCAGGTAAACGGACTCGCTGCACGTTTCTGCCAGGGCGCGCAGAAGCGGCGCGGCGCGGTCACGCAGTTCGACGTTGACGCGCACCGCCTGCGTCAGGGCGATGACTTCCTTGCCGATGGCATAAGCGCCGTCGGCAGTCTGTTCGATGAAGCCGTAATTCGCCATGGTCAGCAGCAGATGATGCGCCGTGCTTTTGGGGATTCCCATCCGGCGGCTGATCTCGCTCAGCGTGAGGGTGGGCTGTTCGATCGAGAAAAGCTGAAGAATATCAAGGGCTTTGGCAACAGAAGCGATCATCAGTTAATCTCGTAAAAGTTTCATAATATGAAACGACGTATCTCTATATTGAACATACTCCCGATTTTGAATCATGTCAAGAGATTACGAGCGCGTTCCGGAAGCTGTTTTTGGGTACGCAGCGGCACGGGCGGGCATCTGTGGACTTTTGAGCGGCGCGAGACGTTGGTCTATAATCCCGCGTGAAGCACATCATCAGAATCGACATCAACCCGTGAAGGGGACCGCCATGCAGTTACTGACATTCCGCCATCATGATGGCTACCGCCTCGGCCTGCGCACCGAACGCGGCGTGATCGATGTTCGTGCGGCGAGCGCCGCGCTGAGCGATGCGCTGGGGGATGTGACGCTGCCCGAATCCGTAACCGAGTTCTATCAGGGGGGCAGTGAATTTCTGGAAGGGCTGCGTCATTTGCAGCAGGCTTCCGCGCAGGTGGATGGAGACTGGCTGCTGGCGGAATCGTCGCTTCGGTTCGGGCCTGCTGTGCCCGTGCCCAACAAGATCATCTGTGTCGGGCTGAATTATCGCCGTCATGCTGCCGAGACCGGCATGCCTGCGCCGACGCAGCCGATCCTGTTCAACAAGTATCACAACGCGATCGCCGCCAGCGGAGACACGATCTCCCTGCCCGGCATCGCCCGCGAATTTGATTACGAAGCTGAGCTGGTGATCGTCATGGGGCGCGTGGCGCGTGATGTGGCTGAGTCGGAGGCGCTCGATTACGTCCTCGGCTACTGCAACGGCAACGATATCACCGCGCGCGATTTGCAGTTGGGGACAAGCCAGTGGATGCTCGGCAAGACGCTCGATAAATTCCTGCCGCTTGGCCCTTACCTGACCACCGCCGACTCGATCCCCGACCCACAAAGTCTCGGCGTGCGCTGCTGGTTCAACGGCGAGCTGCGCCAGAACTCGAACACATCCGATATGATCTTCTCGTGCGCGCAGATCATCAGCTATATCAGCCGGCACTTTGCGCTGCTGCCCGGCGACATCATCTCGACCGGTACGCCGGAGGGAGTTATTCTCGGCATGCCAGAAAAACGCTGGATGACGGCGGGCGATCACGTCCGGATCGAAATCGACGGGCTGGGATCGCTCGTCAACACGATGGGATAGCGATGATGGCGGAGAATGTATATCTCGTCACCGGCTCGATGGGTTTCATCGGCGCATGGACGCTCTATCACCTCGTCCGGCAGGGGAAACAGGCGGTCAGCTATGACCTGAGCGACCGCCGTGATCGTGTCAACCTGCTGCTGACACAGGAAGAACAATCCGCCATCCGCTTCATCACAGGCGATCTGACTCATACTGAGCAGGTGATGCGCACCATCGCCGAACAGGGGATCACGCATATCATCCACCTCGGCGCGCTGCAAGTGCCGTTTGTGCGCGCCAACCCGATCCTCGGTGCGCAGGTCAATGTCGTCGGCACGGCGAACCTGTTTGAGGCGGCGAAGCAGCATGGGATTGCGCATCTCGCCTATGCTTCGTCGATCGCCGTCTATGGGCCGCCTGATCGTTATCCGCCCGGTCTGATCGCGCCCGACGCGGCGCATCTGCCCTCCACGCTGTATGGCGTCTACAAGCAGGCGAATGAAGGCATGGCCCGCGTCTACTGGGAAGAATATCAGCTCTCCAGCACCGCGCTGCGCCCGTATATCGTCTATGGTGTGGGGCGCGATCAGGGGCTGACCAGCGAGCCGACCAAAGCCATGCTGGCGGTTGCGGCGGGCAAGCCATATCACATCGCCTTCAGCGGCGTCTCTCAGTACCAGCTCGGCTCGGATGTGGCGCTTCAGTTCATCGACGCTGCGGAACGCCCGCTGGGCGGCGCATTCGCTTTCAACCTGGGTGGTACGCCGACAGCGATGCATGAGATCGTCTCGCTGATGCGTCAGGCGCGCCCCACGGCACAGGTGACCGTGGAAGACAAGGCGCTGCCCTTCCCGATCGGGTTTGACGACTCGCCGCTGCGCCAGCACTTCCCGACCGTCTACCAGACTCCGCTGGCGGACGGCATCCGCCAGACGATCGAACATTTCGAAGCCTGCCTCGCCGACGGACGACTGTCCGCCGGCTGAACCTGCCGCCCGGACGAAGGAAAATCACCATGACACCTGCTTCATCCCCCAGCCTGGAAAGTATTCTCGGTTCTGCGCGCTATGTGGAAGGCACGCGCACCCACGGTGAAGGCGCGGATGGACGCCTGCCTTTGACTGAAGCGATGCTGCTCAATGAGCCGAGCGGCAATCTGTTCGGCATGACGCAGGCGGCGGCGATGGGCTGGAATCCCGACGAGATCAACCGTGAGCAGTATGTGATCGTCAGCACGCACGGCGGTCTGCGCGCGGAAGATGGCAGCCCGATCGCGCTGGGCTATCACACCGGTCACTGGGAAGTCAACCTGCTGGTGCGCGAAGCGGCGCAGACGCTCAAAACTAACGGCGCGATGCCGTTTGCAGTTTATGTGACCGACCCATGCGATGGACGCTCGCAGGGGACGGACGGTATGCTGGACAGCCTTCCATACCGCAACGATGCAGCGATGGTCGCGCGGCGGCTGGTGCGTTCGCTGCCCACACGTGACGGCGTGATGGGGATCGGCACGTGCGACAAAGGGCTGCCTGCGATCATGGTGGCGCTGGCGGGCTTTGGCGAAATGCCGGGGATCGTCGTGCCGGGCGGCGTGACGCTGCCCGCCATTGACGCGGAAGATGCCGGCATGGTGCAGACGATCGGCGCGCGCTTCACGCAGGGGATGATCACGCTCGATTACGCCGCGCAGATGGGCTGCCGCGCCTGCGGATCAAGCGGCGGCGGCTGCCAGT
Organism: Anaerolineae bacterium CFX9; assembly: GCA_030263515.1. Taxonomy (GTDB): domain Bacteria; phylum Chloroflexota; class Anaerolineae; order Aggregatilineales; family Phototrophicaceae; genus Flexifilum. The sequence goes on from SZPD01000136.1 coordinate 7,496, forward strand.
TCCTCGGCACGGCGGCGACTTCTCAGGTTGTGGCGGAAGGCTTCGGCTTTACCCTGCCGCACAGCGCGCTCAGCCCGTCCGGAGAGCCGATCTGGCTCGATATGGCGCATCGTTCGGCGCTGGCGCTGCTGCGGCTGAAGGCACGCGGGCAAACCCTGCGAGACATCCTCACACCGCACGCGCTGGAGAATGCCATGCTCGTCCATGCGGCTTTTGGCGGCTCGACCAATCTGCTGCTGCATATCCCGGCGATCGCCCATCAGGCCGGGCTGCCGCTGCCGACTGTCGCCGACTGGCAGCGGATCAACCGCAGTGTGCCGCGCCTGGTCGATGCACTCCCGAACGGCCCGCGCAATTTCCCGACCGTGCAGGTCTTCATGGCGGGCGGTGTGCCGGAAGTCATGCTGCATCTGCGGCGCATGGGGCTGCTCAACACCGGCGTGCTGACCGCTTCCGGCGAGACGCTCGATACCGTGCTCGACTGGTGGGAACAGAGCGAACGCCGCCATGCTGTGCGTAAACTGCTGGCAAGCGCCGATCAGGTCAATCCCGATCACGTCATCATGGATGCCGATTCTGCGCGGCGCGGCGGCCTGACCAGCACGGTGATCTTCCCTGTCGGCAATCTCGCGCCGCAGGGTTCCGTCGTCAAGGCGACCAGCATCGATCCCTCAAAGGTGGATGCCGATCAGGTGTTTCGGCATCGCGGCCCGGCGCGGGTGTTCACGTCCGAGCAGGATGCCATCAAAGCGGTCAAGGGGCGAACTGATCACCCCGTCAGGCCCGGCGATATCATGGTGCTGATCGGGCTGGGCCCGCTGGGAACCGGCATGGTAGAAACGGCGCAGATCACGTCTGCGCTCAAATATCTCGACTGGGGCAAGCATGTCTCGCTGCTGACGGATGGGCGCTTTTCGGGATTTTCGACCGGCGCGTGTATCGGGCATATCGGGCCGGAAGCGCTGGCAGGCGGCCCACTCGGCAAGGTGCGCGATGGCGATACGATCGAGATCATCCTCGACCGCAGATCGCTTGAAGGCACAATTCACCTTGTCGCCACGCCGGAACATGGCGATCTGACGCCGGAAGCCGGTGCGCAGGTTCTGGCACAGCGCGAAACGCATCCTGCGCTCGCGCCGCACCCGCGCCTGCCGGACGATACGCGGCTGTGGGCGGCGCTCCAGAGCGTGAGCGGCGGCACATGGTCCGGCTGCATCTATGATACCGACCGTATTCTTGAGGTGCTCCGAGCAGGGGTGGCCGCGCTGGAGAAGTAGGGACACGCGTCTGCGCGTCCGCCGGAAGATGTTCATGCCATCAACACGGACGGCATGAATGCCGTCCCTACGTGGTGGCGGGCGCGCCTATGCATAATCCTGCCGCTCTGGCATGGTCGGGATTTCCTCTGGCAGCGGGCTGCGGATCGACCAGCCGCCATCCACAACCAGGTTGTGCCCTGTGATCTGGCGCGCGCCCGGCGATGCCAGAAACAGCGCGGCTTCCACCACATCCTCAACATAGCCGACGCGCCCGGTCACGTTGGCTTTTGCCCAATTCGCCTCGTAGTTCGGATCTTCCCGCAGCACGCGCTCAGTGAGCGTTGCGCCCGGCGTGATCGTGTTGACGGTGATGCCATACTCGCCGAGTTCCAGCGCCAGTGACCGCGCCAGCATTTGCAGGGCAGCTTTGGTCATGCCGTAGATGCTGAAGTTCGGGTACGCCTGCATGCCGACGATCGATGAGGTCAGCAGAATGCGGCCGGGAATTTTTGACGCGATCATCCGTTTTGCGCCCGCCTGCGCGGTGAAATATGTCCCGCGCAGATTCACGCTGGTCACGCGGTCGAAGATCTCCGGCGTGCTCTCCAGAAACGGCATATAGCGCGTAATTCCAGCGTTGGCGATCACGATCTCCAGCCCGCCATGCTGATCGGCGAAGTTGTCGATCAGCGTCGTCACCGCGCTGACATCGGCGATGTCGGCGGGATACGCGCGGACGCGCTCGGCATCGATCTCACGATTGATCGCCCCGGCAGCCTGCTGCGCCAGTGCCGGATCAGCATCGTTGAGGGCGACGAATGCGCCGGCCTGCGCAAAGGCCCGGCACAGTCCATAGCCGATTCCCTGCCCTGCGCCAGTGACAACCACCCGTTTTCCCTGAAATGCAGACATTTTCCTGTGGATCTCCCCGTCTTACAGCCCGGCATGATCTGGCAGACGCGCCCATCTCCGGCGGCTGCGGTTCCGGGCGAGCCTATATCATGTACAATGGGCATCAGGTCAGATGCAATCGATGCTGTCCCTGCGCGGAACGCCTCATGGACGTGTGCAAGTATACTCAGTGATGCGTCCGCCGGGAAAATGAACTTTTTGAGCCGCCGCCCCGTACTGACTGTTTCATGGAGAGGTTTTAGTTTCGGACACGGACAGGATATCACAGGACATGCTTCACGACAGACTGCAAGCGCTGCTTGACGCTCAAACGCGGGATCGCCTGATTTTCGGCGCGCTCCTCAAGGTACAGACGAAGGATGGCGCGGTGGATTTCACCGGGGCAGCCGGCCTGGCAGACAAGACGACCGCCACGCCCATGACCACCGATACGCCGTTTTATCTTGCCAGCGCCACCAAGCTCTATACCACCGCGGCGATCATGCAGCTTCATGAGAAAGGTCTGCTCGATATCGAACAGCCGATGGCTGCCTACCTGTCTGCTGATCAGATCGACGGTCTGCACAGCTATCGCGGACATGACTACAGCCGTGAGGTGAAAGTTCGTCACTTGCTGGAGCAGTCGTCGGGCATCCCTGATTACTATGAGGGCAAGCCAAAGGGTGGACGAAGCGTTCACGATGATCTGAGCGTCGGGCGCGATCGCCCTCTCGATCTGGCGGGATCGCTGGCGCTGTCAAGGATGCAGACGCCGAAGTTTGCGCCCGGCAGCAAAGGTCACTATTCGGACACCAACTATCAACTGTTGGGCGCGATCATCGAGAGCGTATCCGGCCAGCGCCTGGACGCATATTTTGACTCGGCGATCATCCATCCGCTGGGGCTGCGCAAGACCTGGCTGTCTGGTACGGCGGAGGCTGCCGAGCGCCCCGTCCCTGCGCCGTTGTATGCCGGGGAACAATTGCTGAATATTCCGCAGTTCATGGCGTTCAGCGCTCCGGATGGCGGCATGATCTCCACGCTGGATGACAGCATGACGTTTATTCGCGCCTTCTTTGAGGGACGGTTGTTTGACGCCGCCATGCTCAGGCGGATGACGGGCGCGTACCGCCGGATCTTCTTCCCACTGGAATATGGGATGGGGATCATGCGCTTCAAACTGCTGCGGCTGTTTTCGCCATTTCAGCCCGCGCCGGAGCTGCTCGGTCATTCAGGCATCAGCGGGGCGTTCATGTATTTCAACCCGGAGCGGGATGCGTATATCGTCGGCACGA
>SZPD01000137.1 GCA_030263515.1 Anaerolineae bacterium CFX9
GCTGAGACAGCGCTGAAGGCGGCGCAGGCGATCGGCGATGCAGGACTGATCCGGCGCGCGCGCGGGGTTTACGGGGTGGCGCTGCGCGCGCTCAACCGTGTGGACGAAGCCGTTGAGCATCTGAAAGCCGCCGTCGAGGGCGAGCCTTCCGCCAATCAGATCGATGTCCTGCGTGGGCTGGCGATGGCACAGCTTGAACGCGGCGAGGATCAGGCGGCGATCGCTGCCTATGAACGTGCCATCGAGACCGCCCGCGCGCTGCATCTGCGTGTGGAAGAGGCGCAGGCACAGCGCGATCTGGGGCTGGCCTATCAGCGGCTGAATGAACCGTCAAAGGCGATCGCTGCCTGGACGGCGGCGCTGGCGCTCTATGAGGATCAGAACGCCTACTCCCAGATTGCCCGCCTGCGCTGTGATATAGGTACGGCGCGGAAAGCGCTTGGGCAGTCGCAGCGCGCGCTCCGGGAATATGAGGAAGCGCTGGTGATGCTCAATTCGATCGATGAGCACGATCTGGATACGCGCGGGCTGGTCATGAGTAACGCCGCGGTTGCCTATGCTGAACAGGGCGATGCCGAGAGTGCCGACGCTTTCTTCAGCGAGGCGATCAGCATTGCCGAGAAGTTGAATGACACCGCCGCCGAGAGTGTTCGACTCGGCAATTACGGCTGGTTTCTGCTGTCTGTCGGCAAGCCGCGCCGTGCCATTTCCTCGCTGGAAAAAGCGCTCAAACTCAGCGCGCAGCTTCATCTCCCGCTGCATCATGCCATCCAGACGGACAATCTCGGTCTGGCATATGATGCCCTGGCGGACTATGTGCCTGCGCTGGAACATCACCGCAAGGCGCTCGATCTGATCGTCCCGCAAAATCAGCCATACTGGGAAGCGCTGTTCCGGCTGCATGCGGGTGGAACCCTGCTTTCGCTGCATGATGTTGGCGAGGCGAAAGCCTGCTTCGAGGCTGCCCGCGATTACGGCAGGGCGCAGGATCATGCTGAACTGCTGGCGCGCGCTTCTACCGGGCTGGCGCAGGCCGCGCTGCGTGAGGGCAGAATCGCTGAGGCGGACGCGCTGATCAACGAGGCGATCACGCTGGCGCGGCGCGGCGATCTGCGCCGCGCGCTGGCGGACGCCTTCGCCGTGCGCAGCGAAATTCTCGCCGCTCAGGAACAGCCGCACGAGGCTGCATCTGCATGGGCGGATGCAGTACGCTATTACGCGATGCTCCATATGCCGCAGGCGAAGATTCAGCCTGCCTGGCTGACGAAATAAGCCGATTTTTCAGCAGGGACAGATGACGTTCACATGGCGATGATCTGGTGCGTGAGCGCCCCGCTTTTCAGTCATACGGACTGGGGGGGCTTCGCGAAGACGGCGCGGGCGCTGATGGCGCGCGGGCATGAAGTGATGTGGATCAGCGAACACGCGCTGGCGGGCGCGCTGATGGCGCAGGGTATCCCCTTTGCGCCCGTGCGCCAGACGGGCTGGCTCTGGCCTCCGCCGCCTGCGCCGGATCTGTCTGCGCTTTCGCCCCAGGACGCGGTCATGCTTCGCTATCGCCGCGCGCTGGATACCTGGATGACGGTCGATCGGGTTACGGACGCGGTCGATGCCCTGCTGGAACTTGCTGAGCAGGTCGGCACGCCGGATCTGATCCTCACCGATCCTTTCCTGACTGCTGCCGCGCTGGCAGCGGAAAAACTCGATGTGCGGCTGGTGGTTGCGGGCTGGATCGCTCAGCGTGAATTGAGCGAAGATCACCTGTTCCCCGTGCAGAAGGCGTTGGGAAGCGAGAGCCAGGCGCGGCTGGCCAGCCTGTGCCAGCGTTTCGGCGTCCGCGGCGCAAATTTTGCCCAGGGACCCACGCCGAGCATTCTCAGCCCGCACCTGCACGTGAGCTACTTCAGCGCATCATGGTATGCCGCGGATGCTGCCAGCCTGCTGCCACAAACGTTTTTCGTCGGAGGGCTGGCAGAGTCGCCTGCTGAACATCCTCCGGACTGGCTGACGGCGATTCCAGAGGAAATTCCGCTGGGGCTGGTCACGCTGGGAACGACGTTCAGCGGCGATCTCGGCTTTTATAGCTGGGCGGCGCAGGCGTGTGTGCGCGCCGGTGTGCTGCCTGTGGTCGCGATCGGGTGGATGTCGATCCCGCAGGAAGAAAAGCAGAAATTCATCGCGGCGCTGCCGAAAGGCACACGTCTGGTCAATTATGTCGATTTCAATCACATTCTGCCGCGCTGCCGCGTGATCGTGCATCACGGCGGGATGGGAACGACCCACGCGGCGGTCGTACATGGCGTCCCGCAGGTGGTCGTGCCTCATGCCGCTGATCAGCGCGGAAATGCCCGGCGGGTGGCGCAGGCGCGCGTCGGTCTCAACCTGACCGCGCACGATGTTCGCCAGGGACTGCTGTTTCAGGCAGTGCCCGCCATCGTCAATGATGCCAGCGTGACGCGGACCGCGCGCCAGCTTGCCGATGAGTTTGCGGCGCTGGGCGGCGCATACCGCGCTGCGGAGGCGATCGCGGCGCTGCTCTAGCGCTTTTGCCCGCTGATCAGGATGAAAGTGTGATCGAACTCCGCTTCGGGAGAGCCGATCGCGCGCGGCTGAAGCCAGTCGGCGGCGGGCGGCGGCGCCTGCTTCAGCATGACGTTCAGGCGAAAGACGACATCCTGTTCGTTTCCCTGCGTTTCCGTCCACGACTGGAGGCGCGTCGGGCGGCGCATGATTTCCACGCGCTCAACGGTCAGCCCGGCATCGAGGAACATGCCGCGCCATTCGTATTCGGCAAAATTGCGCTGATGGCTGGGATCGCGCAGACGCTCAAACGAGTCGATATAGCGGGCGGCGCGGTCGTCTTCCGGAGCCAGTTGATCCTCAACGACCAGCCTTCCACCGATTTTCAGCGTCCGTGCGCATTCCTGCACGAAACGGAAACAGTCGGGAAAGTGATGCGGCGCGATCCGGCACGTGATCAGGTCAAACGACTCGCGGGCGAAGGGCAGGTTTTCCGCATCGGCCGGCGCAAAACGGATGTTGATCGCCCCTTTGCTCTCGATGAAGGACTGCGCGGTTTTGAGCATGATCGGCGCGTAGTCGGTCGCGATCATCAGCCGGACGTGCGGCGCAAGGCGCAGCGCAGTGTGCCCGCCGCCGGTGGCAATATCGAGCGCCTGCCAGCCGGGCTGCGGATTCGCCATCTCCGCCAGAAGTTCAAGGTCATCTCCCTTTGCGTGACGTTCACTGTTGACGTAGTTGGCGGCATACTGGCTGAAGCGCTCGCGGCTGTGCGCTTTGGCATTTTGTGACATGTGGAGATTCCTTCCTGCCTGTGCGTGTCCCCGTACTATAATGGTATGCGAAAGGGGAAGCCTATGACCATCCGAATCAATCATGTGGCCATTGTGGTCGAGAATGTCGATGACTCGCTGCGGTTCTGGCGAGATGCCCTCGGCTTGCCGCTCCAGCATGTGGAGCATAACACGGACGAGGCGGTTGATATCGCTTTTCTGCCTACCGGCGAAAGCGAGATCGAGCTGATCGCTCCGTTCACTGAAGACAGCGGTGTGGCAAAGTACCTGGCGAAGAAAGGAGCAGGCTTGCATCATATCTGCCTGGAAGTGGCGGATATTGATGCTGCGCTGGAACGACTGCGGGCACATGGGACGGAACTGATCAACGAGACGCCGCGCACACGTCCGAACGGCACGCGCTATGCCTTTGTGCATCCCAAAAGCACAGGCGGCGTGCTGCTTGAACTATACGAGGTGCAGCGATGAAGCGGCTTGGGATGGCCGTCCTGCTTCTGCTGCTGGCGCTTCCGGTCGTCGTGAGCGCCCTGCAGGCGACGCCGCAGTTTCAGTGCCTGTTCGCGTCCGGCTACGGCGGTGAGATCAGCCCGAATCATTATGTGCTCGATCTCCAGTGCCAGCCCGCGCTCGGCTTCACGCTCGATATCCCGACCGGGCAGACGCGAACGTTTACCGTCAACCTGAGCAACTATCTGACGGCGACCGGGCGGCTGACCGCAGAATTCAACATCCATCTGGCAATGGATCGCGCGAGGATCAACGTGCGCCAGGCGGATTCGCTCCAGGGTACGGAAGTCACTGACGCCCTGGCAGCGCTGCGCGATCTGCGCATTCGCACGTCCCAGCAGAGTTACACGTTTGTCATCGAGAATCTGGGGCTGCGCTCGGCAGTGTTTGATCTGAGCGTTCGTCCATACGATGACTAACCGAGGGCAGCCCGCCGGCGACGGCGAGCAGGCCCCACCATGCGGTTTGCATCTGCACGATCGAATAGGGATAGTGATCGAGCCAGCCGACGGCAAACAGCGCGGCGGAAATGGCGAGCAGCCCTGCGCGCGCGGCGCGTTCGCCGCCGTCAGCGCGGCGAACGGCGCGGAGACCCGCCGCCCAGCCGCTGATGAGCGCCAGCAGCAGCAGTGCCAGCCCGACGATCCCCAGCTCTGCCGTCACTGACAGCAGCACATGATGAACATTATCCCCGCGCAGTTGGTAGAAGGTCTCGGCAATGTAATAGGACGTGCGCCACGGGAAATTGCCGATTCCTACGCCGAGCAGGGGGCGCTCGCTGATCGATCGCAGCGCGAAATCGATGAAGACGACGCGATCGGCAACTGAACGCATCTCGATCGACTCCGCGCCGGATGTGCGCGCCACGATGAAATCCCGGTACTGGACGGCGAAAAAGATCCCGGCCGCCAGCGTCAGCAGGGCTGCCGCGCCGAGCGCAGCCGCTTTCCTCCGGGTGAGCAGCGGGCGGATGAAGGGCAGGGCGGCCAGCGCGCCGATCACGATGCTGATCCACGCCGCGCGTGAGAACGTCAGCAGCAGCGCCAGCATGCCTGCCGGAATGATAAGCGCCGCCAGCCAGCGCAGCCATCGGCGATCACTCAGCAGCCAGATGCTGCTCCCCAGCAGGGCGACCATCAGCGCGCCGGCATGGATGTTCGGGTGGGGAAGCAGACCGTAGGGGCGCACGTAGGCAAGATCCCCCGCCTGCAGCAGGCTGACGCCGACGCCGAACCGGTGAAAGTAGAATTCGCCCAGCGCTTGCAGCCCAATGAAGCGCTGCTGCCCCACCTGCGCCAGCGTCAGCGCTGTCGTCCAGATCAGCGTGATCAGCAGCACGGCTGTCGTCTTCTGCGCGGCGATTCCCGCACTGCCGACCGCGACAGCGAACAGGGCGATCATGCCGAGCTGGAGCGCCGCCGTCTGCGCCACCAGCGGATCGCGAAAGTTGGCAAAAGCCCATCCCCGTGAGGCGAACCCCCACAGCGCCAGCAGCAGCAGCGCCAGCGTGAAAAGCAGACGCACGCGGTCTTTTGCCACAGCGCGCAAACCCGGCAGACCACAGGCAAACCACAACAGGATCGTCGCCGCCATCGGCAGAACGATCAGGAAGCGGGTTACATACAGGGGCGTGACCAGCGGGATCGGATCGGGCAGGCGATACCAGACGGGGATCAGCGCAAAGGTGATCAGCGCGCTGATATGAAGCAGACGCATCAGGATCAGGCGGATTGAAGGGATAATCGTTCTCTGTCCTTTCCGGCTGACGGGCACTGTGACGACGACTCTGGCGTAAAAACCCGCCATTTGGCGGTCATAGGTTTCGCCTGAGATGAGTATAAAAGTCGATGAGGTTTCACGAAAGTTGAGAGGCTGAGCAAAGATGTTCCGCAAAATTTCCGTGATTTTTACGCTGGTTTTCACTGCGCTGCTGCTGACGCTGCCTGCTTTGGCCAGCGAGCCGATCGCAGGGCGGGCAGGCCGCGCAGAACTGCGCTTCCTCGAAGGGATGATCGATCATCATCAGATGGCACTCGATATGGCGGGGGACTGCCTGGTGAACGGCGAGAGTGCCGATCTGCTGGGGTTGTGCCAGGCGATCATCGATGCGCAGAGCGCCGAGATCGCCCAGATGCAGGCGTGGCTGCTGGCGTGGTATAACGTAGACTATCGACCGGTTTCGATGATGCCGTCGATGGAAGCCATGGCGGATCGTGATGCCGGCATGGCGGGCATGGATCACAGCGGTCACTCGATGGGGAGTATGCCAGCTTCCAGCGAGCCGCACTATGATCCGCCGATGATGATGGGCATGATGGCAGGGCTGAACCGTCTGAGCGGCACAGATTACGATATCGCCTGGCTGGAAGCCATGATCGATCATCATGATGATGCGCTGCACATGAGCGAACGTATTCTGCGCTATGACGCGATTCACGCAGAGACACGAACGCTTGCGGAAGCGATCATCGCTGCGCAGACGGATGAGATCGCGCTGATGGAGGATATGATCGTCGCGCTGGGCGGCTGACGCACCAAACGGATCACTCACACTTTCTGACGGATCCCGCCTCTCAGAACAGGCGGGATTTCTGCTTCACGCTTCCTGTGCCGCCGGCACGCGTGGGTCTGTTTTCGCCAGCCCCGTCCGCGTCATGATCACTGGGTAGACGAACAGGGCAAAAGCTGATGCGAGGGCGTAGCGGATCACCCGCCACAGAATTTCTGGCTCCAGGCTGGCGAAAGCAAGGCGCAGCCCGAAGAAGACGGCCGCCAGCAGCGCCAGCCCGACGGCGGCACGAATGAGCCGCCGCTGGAGTGTGCCTTCCGCTGAAAAACGCACCCAGCGGGCTTCCGCGATCAGCCCCAGCCCGCTGCCGAGGATGAGTCCGGATGCCGTCTGCGCCGTCTGATCATGCCCGAACAGCAGCACGACGAGCAGGCTGAGCAGAACGACGCCCACGGCACGTATCCATGCCGGAATCCTGTCCCACAGGCGCAGCATCGGGTCAGTGTAGCGGATGCTCAGCACCAGCAGCGCCAGCCCGACCGGCACGGCGAGGATGACATCCTGCGGATAGTGTACGCCTGCGTACATGCGCGCCCAGCCGATCAGCAGAACGTAGACGACCGTCAGCCCCCAGAACCATGTTCGCCGCACCAGCGTTCCGAGGTAGCCGAAGATCATCAGCGCGAGCATGACGTGTCCGCTGGGAATACCGAAGCCGTCCTCGTTCGTCAGCCCACGCACCAGGTCCGGATGCAGCAGATAGGGACGCGGGCGCGCGAACAGTTCCTTGAATGCCAGTACGCTGACCAGCCCGACCAGCAAAACGACGAGAAGCTGACGCCCATACTGACGGTTGATGCTCCAGTAGAGGACGGGCAGGATGAGCAGATAACCGATGTCGCCGCCGAGTGAATCCAGCATGAGCGCCAGTGAATCGAGAAAGCCGCTGCCCAGCGATTGAAGCCAGACGACGATCTCCAGCCCGATGCCGTTTTCCAGTTCTGCGAACATGATGACTGCTTCCCCTGTCCGTGCCGCGCAACTTCCGGAGAATATAACATGCCCATTACGGGATGCGCTGCAAAAGAAAGCGCCTGATAGATTCTCCATCAGGCGCTGCGAATACGTTCCGGTATGGAATGGGGCGATTTTAGAACTGGCTCCACAGATACTGGTTGGTCACCTCGTGGTGGAACTGGATCTCGGAGCGCTTGATGCGTGTGCCGAGCCTGCGCGGGCAGCGTTCCGCCTGCGCCATCTTCACATCGTAGTAGCGCTGATGCACCGTCTCGCCAATCAGCCACGGAACGTAGGTGCTTTTGGCGAAATATTCTGCCGCATCGTAGATGTTATCCGGCAGGACCAGTTCCGGATCGAGATGATCCGACAGCGGCCCTTCCAGACCCGTGCGGAACAGGGTGTAGATCGCCAGATACGGGTTGGCGTCCGGCGCGATCGAGCGCACCTCAACGCGGGCTGACCGGGCATTGCCGATCGGGATGCGGATCATCGAGCCGCGATCGATGGCTGATGCCTTGATCTGGTTCGGCGCTTCGTAGTGCGGGTCCAGACGGCGGTAGGCGTTCACGCTGGGGTTGAGGATCAGGCAGATATCCAGCGCGCTGCTCAGGATGCGGTTGATGTAGTTCCAGCCAAAGCTCGAAAGCTCATCCGCGCCGTTAGCATCATAGAACAGATTCGTCCCGTTGCTGTTGACGGACATATTGGTGTGCATGCCGCTGCCGTTGATGCCCGTCTTGGGTTTGGGCAGGAAGCTGGCGGTCATATCCATCTTGTAGGCGATCTGGCGGCAGATCAGCTTGTAGAGCTGCACCTGATCGGCGGCGATACTGGCTTCGGTGTAGCTGTAGTTCATCTCGAACTGCGACGGCGCAACTTCAGGGTGATCCTTTTCATTGGCAAACCCCATCGCGCGCTGGGCTTCTGCCGCTGAGTCGATGAACAGGCGCAGCGGATCGCCCGGCAGCGAATGGTAGTAGCCGCTGGTCGAGATGAATTCGAGCTGGCTGGTTTCGACATAGCGCTGCTCGGCGCTGCGCCCCTTGAAGACGAACCCTTCGATCTCGTTGGCGACGTTGCAGGTATAGCCCTTCGTCTCGTACAGCTCTGCCAGATAGGCTTTCAGTTTCGAGCGCAGATCTGCGGCGTAGGGGCTGCCATCCCGTTCACGCACTTCCCCAAAGACCAGCACCTTGCCGGGGCCGAAGACATCCGCCGGCAGCCAGTAGAAGGCTGACCAATCGATGCCCAGGCGCAGATCCGACTCAGACTGGCGCGAGAAACCACGGATCGAGGAGCCGTCAAACGTCAGGTTGTCTGCTGATTTGAGCAGGAATTTCTTGTCGTAATCCAGCATGTGCAGGCGTCCCTCCAGGTCAGAGAAGCACACCGTCACCGCCTTGATGCGTTTTTCGTCCGCCAGGTAGCGCATGCGCTCTTCCTGAAGCTGATCAACAGGCGTGCGCGCCTCGCGCTGTGCCTTCGCCTGAATGTTCAATTCTTCCAACTCATCGTAGGAGATTTCGAGGAAGTCACGAATTGGAGCGGTCATTATGGATTTGTCCTGTGGAAGATAGCTAAGTCGTTGGCAATTCTAGCCAAACTTTTTACGGCGTATATGGCTACCTATGTCGATCTTTGGGGCGCAACATTTGTGTATTTCTCACAAATCCCGAAGGCGGGCATGGACTCATCATGCTGATATAACTGCTCGCAGGGGAACGTCAGATCTTTTATGATCATGCCCAGTGACAGGGGACATGACGCCAAAGGATGACACATGACGCGAACGATACGATGGGGAATTCTCAGCACCGCTCGCATTGGAGCCACCCGGCTCATCCCGGCCATCCGCGCCGCACAGAATGCGGAAGTCGCCGCGGTAGCCAGCCGTTCACTGGAAAAAGCACGGACATTCGCCGCTGCCAACGACATCCCCAAAGCTTTTGGCAGCTATGAGGAACTGCTCGCCTCGCCGGAGATCGATGCGATCTACATCCCGCTGCCCAACAGTGAACATGCCATCTGGAGCATTCGCTGTGCCGAGGCGGGCAAACCGACGCTGTGCGAGAAGCCGCTGGCATCCAATGCCGAAGAAGCCCGGCGCATGGTCGAGGCATTCGAGGCGCGCGGTGTTCCGTTTGCAGAAGCCTTCATGTACCGTTTTCATCCGCAGCATCAGCGCGTCAAATCGCTGATCGCTGACGGCGCGATCGGTCAGATGCGGCTGATCAGCGCCAGTTTCACCTTCCCGATTCGCAGTGAGGAAAATATCCGGCTTAGCGCCGCGCTGGCGGGCGGCGCGCTGATGGATGTCGGCTGTTACTGCATCAGCGCGATGCGTCACCTGACGGGCGAGGAACCTCAGCAGGTGCTGGCGCTGGCGTCCTTTGGCGCTGTCTCTGGCGTCGATGAGACGATCAGCGGCGTACTGCGCTTTCCTTCCGGCGTGATGGGGCACTTTGATGCCAGTCTGCGCGCCTTCAAGGTGCATACCTACGAGGTGCGGGGCACGGAAGGTCGCCTTCAGGTCGAGCGCGCCTTCAACCCGGAAAATGACGATACGATCATTCGCTACTGGCGCGATGAGGATTACCGTGAAATTACCATCCCTGGGGATAATCAGTACCGGCTGATGATCGAGGATTTCAGCGACGCCATCCTGACGGGGCGTTCGCCGCGCTATCCGGCACAGGACAGCGTGAACAATATGCGGGTGATCGATGATCTGCTGGCGTCTGCGCGCGCCAACACAGCCCGGTAGGCGATTTTATTCATTAAATAACCATCGTTTGTTGAAGGAGAAAAGCGCATGGCTCAGACGATGTTGGCCGCTTTGGTGAAGATCCCGTTTCAGTTCCGGCTGGAGGAAGTGCCCATCCCGGAAGTCAGGGAAAACTGGGCGCTGATCAAGGTGAATGCCTGCGGCATCTGTGGCACAGATATGCATTACGCCAATCATCTGGCGACGGAATGGCAGGGCTTCGGTCACGAAGTGGCCGGCGTGGTCGCCAAAGTCGGGCGTGGTGTGTATAACGTGAAAGAAGGCGATCGCGTCGTCCTCGAAAGCGGTTCTTACTGCGGTGTATGTGAGCAGTGCCGCAATGGACGCAGCGATCTGTGCAACCGCGCGCCGAACTTCTGGAGCAACCCGACCATGGGGTTTGCCGAGTACATCCTTGCTCCGAAGGAATGTCTCGTTCCCTACAGCGATCTTACGCCAGAGGTCGCCTGCCTGACTGAGCCGATCGGTGTGGCAGTTGATATGGTGCGGGTGGCTGATATTGCGCTGGGGGATGAAGTGCTGGCGCTCGGTCTCGGTCCGATCGGGCTGATGGCAATCCCGCTGGCGCGCAGACGCGGCGCAGCGCGGATCTATGCCGTTAATCGTTCGATGGGCAGACGCGCCGAAG
>SZPD01000138.1 GCA_030263515.1 Anaerolineae bacterium CFX9
GAGCCGATGCTGGCGTTGACCTGATCGACGATTTCCTGTGAAGCGGGCTGCCCGTTCGCCGTGGCGCTGGCGAGTGTCCAGAAGACGCGCCCACTGCTCACGCGCGGCGTCCACACGCTGACGATGCTGTAGCGGGTCGTCGCTGTGCCGCGCGGCGCTCGCGCTGTCCATGTATAGCTGATCACCGCCTGACCTTCCTGCAAGTCAACCGCCATATTCGAGACCGTGCGGCGGTACGGATTCGTGACGCGGTAGCTGTCGTTAATCGTTTCTTCCGTGATCGTCACGGTGCGGCTGGTGGTGGCGGACTGCGCGCTCACAGAAAGCGGAACGATCAGCATCAGCGCGGCGAACACGACGGTAAATCTGACGAACAGTTTCATGATGAACTTCCCCCGAAGCATGTGCCAAAAGCGAACGTTGATCTCACCTTGAGGCACATATGTTTTGAGATTGCTGCCGATCCTGTTGGAATTTGTAAAAAGTGTGCTATGCCGGCTGAATGAATGCGAGAACCATACTGATGATCAGCGCGATGCTGCTCAGGACAACTGCGACTCGACAGAAGCCTTCCACCTGCCGTTCCAGGATAACGAGCTGTCGATCGATATGCCGTCGTTCCACACGGCGGCGATGCCGGTAGATCCATCCGACTGGCAGCCGCATGATCCGCATGACGAACAATGACCAGATGAAGTAGCCGACGCTCAGCACCAGATAATCCGGAAGGATATCTGTGTTGAGAAAAGGGATCATGAAGAAGGTGATCAGCGTCGTCCAGATGAACATCATCAGTGTGCCGACATAGCGCAGCACCAGCCGCCGCAGATACAGAATATGTCGTGTAAGGGATGCCTCGACCGTGGCAACTTCCTCGTGCAAATGGCGGTCAACCAGGCGCGCCAGCCCCAGCGCCGCATTAAACCGCTCCACGGTGACCTTGTCTGCCTCTGCCGGAAGCACACCCTGAGCCATCAGATCGTCAAATTTGCGCGACGCCGGGATGATCTCGCCGTTGGTATGGTAGATCGTCTCATCAAAATACAACTCGCGCTTTTGCCCGCTGAACGGGATCATGAAATCGATCGTGGTCGGGTGATACTGATAGCGCAGGGCACGCCGTTTCAGGCGCGGACTTTCGTCTGGCGAGAAGCCGATGCCCGTCAGCGCAAATGACGGCGTGACCAGTCCGTGCGGAAATCCGGGCGTGTAGATGCTGAAATAGAAGTGAACGATATCCTTGATCAGCAGGTAGAAACCATACAGCGGAATGGCGACGGAAAGAACAAACGAGTAAGCCAGACTGATGTTCAGCAGGATGATCAGGAACGGAGCAGCCATCCCGTCAATCGGGAAAGGCTGCTGCAGATTATGCAGCAGCGTTGAGGTCACGACGACGATTTCTTCGCGAAAGAAGACCGGAAACAGGATCAGCAGTCCCGCCCCGCCAATGAAGGCGGTGGCGATGCGATGAAGCGTGGAAAGACGCACCTCGGTACGTTGCAGGAACGCGCGCATGGCGTTCCGCTCGGTTTCGGTCAGCTCAGGGATTTCATCACGAGACGCAGCGGCAGTGGCTTCGGTGTCGGCAGTCATGAGGAAGCTCGTCGATTGAGAGATGTTCGGATTTAAGGCAGGCGCGGCAGGAACAGAATCTGCCCGGCATAGATCTGGTTGGCGTCGGTCAGGCAGTTGGCGCTCTGAAGCTCGCTCAAGCCGATGCCGACATCTTCCGCCAGTACGCCGAGAATGTCCCCATTCTGAACTTCATACGGAACCCATCCCGGCGGCGACGGGCAGTTCGGGTTTGCCCCGGACGGCACATCCACAAAGGTTCCGACGCTCGGATCAAAGAACGGGGTTGAAGTCGGGAAAACCACCCGGATTTCCGTGGGCGGGGCAGTGGGGGTTGGCGGGTTGGTCGTCAGATTACAAGCCGCCGTGACCAGCACGATCAATGCCAACAGCACTCGAATACGCATCCACGCCTCCACAAGCAGAAGTTCACGCCGGGATGATCATACCGCGAAAATCAGGGTTCAGCGCCTGACGCCTCATCGGCGATTGGAGGTGGGCTGCGGTATGGCTCAGTGTGAATGGTCACGCGCGTCAGCCCGCGCAGCTCAGAGCGCAGCCGCAGTTCTGCGGCTTCTGCCAGCATGTGCGCCGCCTCTACCGTCATATCGGGCGGCAGGGCGGCGTGCATCGTCAGCGCATAGCCTTCCGCAAACGGTGTTGCCCGCATATGATGCCAGTCTGTATCCGGGTATGCCTCGGCGAGCAGCGCGGTCGCCGCGTCGATGAGCGCCTCTGCTGAAGGCAGCCCGTCCGGCTCTGGCGCATCCGGTTCTTTCAGCGCAGGCTCGATATGGGTGACGATCTCAGCGATCTCCGGCAGTTCGGCAGCGACGCTCCGCTCCAGCTTTGTCACCTGGGCATGCGCTTCCGCCAGCGACTGGCCGGGCGGCACTTCGACATGCATCTCAAGCAGTTTGCCATTCTCGCCTTCGCTCACACGCACTTCATGCGTTGCCAGCCCAAGCGCATCCGCCTGGGCGCGGGTGGTCAGCGCATAGTCGGGCGCGCCCTGTGCTATGGGTTCAAAATGCACCTCGACTTCGTGGATGCCGCGGAATTCCTGCCGGAGCGCATCCCGGATCGCGCTGGCGATCGCCGCTGTGTGATCGGCGGTCATCTGTGGCGCGACGGCAACATCAATATCAATATGCGCGGCATCGGCGCTGCCCCGGCTGCGCGCCCGCACCACGCGGGTGACCGATGGGACGGCTTCCACAATGCGCGTCAGGATTTCGGGGGCATACGGCGCGCGATCGACCAGCACGCCGCCGTTCTGGCGGATGATCTTCCACGCCGCCCGACCGATCAGCGCGACCACGATCAGCGCAGCGACGGCATCTACCCAGCCCAGACCGAGTGTCACCAGCACCATGCTGATCATGACCGACAGCGTGACGAAGACATCGGCGCTGGTATTGGCAGCATCCGCGAGCAGGATCTCGGAGCGCAGGCGTCTGCCTTCACGGCGTTCCCATGTGCTGACGATCAGGTTGACGACCAGCGTGGCGCTCAGCACGATGAACGTCAGCGGCGTGACCTCAGGGACGCTGCCCGTCGTCAGCCGTTCGACAGCGCTGGTGATGATCTCCCAGCCGGTGATCAGCAGCAGCACACCGATCGCCAGCGCCGCCAGCGTTTCAAAACGCCGGTGGCCATAGGGATGATCAGCATCCGGCGGCTGATCGGCGATGCGGCTGGCGATCAGCCCGAAAATGTTGGAGGCTCCGTCCATCAGCGAGTGAAAGCCGTCTGCCGTGATCGACAGCGCGCCGGTCACTGTGCCGATGATGATCTTGCCGATGGCGACACTCAGGTTGAGCAGAAGCGTTACCAGCAGAACCTGGCGTACACGGGTGCGGGTCGGGTTCGTCGTCATACGGGTTATGATAGGGGGCGTTCGCCGGTTTTGGCAATCGTTCTCGCGGATTTTCGGCATACAATGAAGGGGCTTTCGGCGCATCTAACATCGCCTGTCATCACACAGAGAACCTGTTTATGAAGCCTGCCTACCCGGATCGGAAAGTTGTCCTCATCACCGGCGCATCCAGCGGAATCGGGCGCTCGATCGCGGCGCATCTGGCAGGGCTGGGATACTGCGTCTATGGGACGAGCAGGCAGCCTGATGCGCATGTCATCGAGGGAGTTACTCTGCTGCCGCTGGAAATCACAAATGACGACTCGGTGCGAGACTGCGTCGCTGCCGTGCTGGCGCGCGCGGGGCGCATCGATGTGCTGATCAACAACGCAGGCGGCGATCTCGTCGGCGCGCTGGAGGAGACTTCACTCGATGATGCCCGGTGGATCTTCGATGTGAATTTCTTCGGCGCGGTGCGGATGGTGCAGGCGGTTCTGCCTCACATGCGGGCGCGGCGCAGCGGGCAGATCATCAATATCAGTTCGGCGCTGGGGCTGGCGGCGTGGCCGTTTGAAGGCTTCTACTGCGCCAGCAAATATGCGCTGGAAGGCTACACCGAAAGCCTGTGCTATGAAATGAATCTGTTCGGCATCCGCGTCAGCAGCGTTCAGCCCGGCTTCTTCAAATCGAACATGATCGCCCGCGCGCGTGAAGCCGGCAGGGCGCTGCCCGATTATGCGTCTGCCCGCGCCCGCTCCATGCGCCTGAACCATACCTGGGCGAAGAATGCGCCGGATCCGCTGCCCGTCGCGCAGACCGTCCAGCGCATCATCGAGAGCGAAAAGCCGCGTCTGCGCTATGCCGTCGGGCTGGAAGCGCATCTGGCCCCGCCGCTGGCTCATCTGCTGCCCCTGAGCGTCCGGTTCAAGGTCGGGCGTTGGCTGCTCGGCGTCGATGATCCGCGTCGTGATCTGGCGCGCTGGTCATGGCGCGGCGCGCTGATCGCGGCGCTCAGCCTGCTGGCGCTGCGCTGGCGGCGGCGCTGAGCCTGCCATCAGCCGGAAGCGCTGGACTCAGCACGATCGACAGGCACAAAGACGACCTCGAAGATCTGTTCCCACAATTTGCCGGTGATGAGATACGTATCGCGCTCAGGGACATAGGCGATCCCGTTGAGCACCGCGCCGTTTGGCAGCCCTGCGCGCTGCGCGGGCGTCAGCAGGGCGCGCGCATCGATGATGTCCAGAATCTGCCCGGTCGCCTTGCTGATTCGAACGATGGCATCGGCATACCAGATGTTGGCATAGACCGAGCCGCCGACGCATTCCAGCTCATTGATGCGGTCGATCGGCTGACCTTCAAGCGTGACGGTGAGCGTGCTGATCAGCTCAAACGTCTGCGGATCGCGCCGGAACAGGTTCGCTGAACCATCGCTCATCCACAGCCATTCCCCGTCATAACACAGTCCCCAGCCTTCGCCGGTGTACTCGAACGTGTTCACCAGGTCGAACGTGCTGCGGTCATAGACGAAGGCGGTTCCCTCACGCCAGGTGATCTGCACCAGGCGATCAGTTTCCGGGATCAGCGCCAGCCCTTCGGCAAAATAAGCTGCTTCAAGCGGCGTGATCTGCAGGACTTCGCCAGTTTCCAGGTCAACGCGCCTCACGTCAGACTCGCCGTATTGTCCGGTGCTTTCATAGAGCGCGCCGTCATGCCACAGCAGTCCTTGTGTGAAAGCGCTGGTGTCGTGAGGATAGACGTTGATGATCTGCGGGATCAGAATACGCGGCTGGCGGGCGATCACCCGCAGGGCTTCATCGCCGATCCAGCAGCCCGCTGTGGCGATCACGATGAGGAACAGGGCAAGGATGAAGGGCAGGCGAAGTGTTTTCATACCCTCTATTCTACGCGGGCAAACGCTGTGCTTCTAGCGCCGAGTTGCCTGCGCGGTATAATCGCCGTAATTTCCTGCAATCCCGTCCAGAAGAAGGAGAATGCTGTGGCAGCAGATTTGCAGACGTTAGCCATTAACACGATTCGGACGCTGTCTATTGACGCGGTGCAGAAAGCCAACAGCGGCCATCCCGGTTTGCCGATGGGCGCTGCCGCGATGGCGTATGCGCTGTGGATGCGTCATCTGAAGCATAATCCGGGCAATCCCCACTGGCCCAACCGCGATCGGTTTGTCCTGAGCGCGGGTCATGGATCGATGCTGCTCTATTCGCTGCTTTACCTGACCGGCTACGATCTGCCGCTGGAGGAACTCAAGAATTTCCGCCAGTGGGAGAGCAAGACCCCCGGTCATCCTGAGTATGGTCACACGCCCGGCGTCGAGACGACCACGGGACCGCTGGGGCAGGGGGCAGCGACGGCCGTCGGGATGGCACTGGCAGAGGCATTCCTCGCGAAGCGCTTCAACCGCCCGGATTTCCCGCTAGTCGATCATTTCACGTATGTGCTGGTTGGCGATGGCGACCTGATGGAAGGCGTTAGCGCAGAGGCGGCGTCGCTGGCGGGACACTGGAAGCTGGGCAAACTGATCTATCTCTATGACAGCAACCGCACCACGCTCGATGGCCCCGCCGATATGACGTTCACCGAAGACGTTGCCATGCGCTATCAGGCGTATGGCTGGCAGGTGCTGCATGTGCATGAGGGCAATGATGTCGAAGCCGTCTCACAGGCGATCGCTCAGGCAAAGGCGAATACGCAGCAGCCCACGCTGATCATCGTCAGCACCGTCATCGGCTATGGCAGCCCGAACAAGCAGAATTCCAGTGAAGCGCACGGATCGCCGCTGGGACCGGATGAAGTGGCGCTGACGAAGCAGTATTATGGCTGGGAAGGCGAGCCGTTTTATGTGCCGGGCGAAGCGCTCGAACATTTCCGCTCGGCGATCGATGCCGGCTCAGCGCTGGAAGACGCCTGGAATGCCCTGCTGGAGCGTTATCATCAGGCGCATCCTGATCTTGCCGCCGAATGGGATCGCGCCCAGGCCGGGGAACTGCCTGCTGGCTGGGATAGTGATATTCCCACTTTCGGGGCGGAAAAGAAGGTGGCGACGCGCAACGCCAGCGGCACAGTTCTGAACGCGATCGCGAAGCACATCCCGACCATGATCGGCGGCGACGCTGATCTTGCGGGCAGCACCAAGACGTTGATCAAGGGCGAGGAAGATACCGGGCCCGGCAAGCCCGCCGCGCGCAATATCCGTTTCGGCGTGCGCGAATTTGCCATGGGCGCGATCGTGAACGGGCTGGCGCTGCACGGCGGCATCATCAAGCCGTATTCCGCCACCTTCCACACCTTCAGCGACTATATGCGTCCGGCGGTGCGTCTGGGTGCGCTCATGCAGATTCCGACGCTGTACGTCTTCACGCACGACAGCATCGGTCTTGGGGAGGATGGCCCGACGCATCAGCCGATCGAGCATACGATGTCGCTGCGGCTGATCCCCAATCTGTACGTCTTCCGCCCCGCAGACGCCAATGAGACGGCGGCTGCATGGAAGAAGGCCATGACGCTCTCGCTGCCGGCGGCGCTGATCTTCACGCGGCAGGATCTGCCTGTGCTTCAGGGAGATGGCATCGGCGGCGTCAGCGCGATTCATGACGGTGTGGCGCGCGGTGGCTACATTCTGGAGGACAGCAGCGGCACGCCAGAGGTGATCCTGCTGGCATCCGGCAGTGAGGTGCATATTGCGCATGACGCATGGCGAACGCTGACTGCTGAAGGGGTCCGGGCGCGCCTGATCTCGCTGCCGTGCTGGGAACTGTTCAGCGAACAGGACGAAGCGTATCGCGAGCAGGTGCTGCCTTCGTCGATCACCGCGCGCGTCAGTATCGAAGCCGGCGCAACGCTTGGCTGGCAGAAGTTCGTCGGGCTGAACGGGATCGCCATCGGGGTCGATCACTTCGGGGCCAGCGCCCCCTATCAGAAGATCTATGAGGCGTTCGGACTGACTCCAGCCCGTGTGGTGGAGGCTGCGCGCACTCTTCTCTCTCGCTGAGGCGCTTTCAAAAACAGGCTGACTGACAACAGCGAGTGCTTCGGCGCTCGCTGTTTGATTCACAACGTGAGCAAATTCCACCCGATCGATGATGAATGACACTCGCCGGGCTGTCGTTCAGGGTTTACGCTAGGTTCAGGAGAAGATGGCGCAGAGGGTTACCTGTACATTTACATCGGCGCTGTCACCCTCGGAAATCGCCGCGCAGAATGCCCTGCGGAGAGGAGGAGGGGGCGTCATGACAAACACACCGCATCATCGACGGAACCGCCGTATCATCGGCGATGCGCTCCTGTTCGTATTTCAGTGGCTCGTCGGCTGGACACTGCTGACTATCGGCGTATGGCTGGCGCTTGGACGACACCACTCGGTCATCTGGCTGGTCGTGCCGGTGCTGGCAGCTTTTTCCCTCTTCCTCGTCATCCCCCGGCTGATGAAGGAATGGGAAGGAGACGTGGTGGATATACGGGTGAATCTGACGGAAGTCAGCCCGCCCGGCAAGGAGCCTGCCTTCCATGACGACGCGGTCGCCATCGTGCGGACGCGCGCGGGCAAGACCATTGAAATGCAGGCTGATCAGAACTGGACGATCGGCGATCATATCGTGAAGGAACCGGGTGAGTTCAACCCTCACAAAGCGGCATAGATGCCGCAGCACGGTACGGATCGCAGACCTTCGCCGAGACCTGCGCGCCCACTGCGCCGCAGGTCTTTCATTTTCAGGGGGTGGGTTTTGGAGCGGCGCGGTCATGGGTTACACTCGTGGCAGGTTCTGTCAACTGAGATGGAGTTTTCCCATGAAACTGGCGCTCGCTTCTGATCATGCGGGCTTCCCGCTCAAGCAACACCTGGTGCGCTGGCTGACTCAGCAGGGGCACGAAGTCATCGATCTGGGCGTGGATACGCCGGATGTGCCGAGTGACTATCCGGATGCAGCGGCAGCCGTGGCGCAGGATGTCCTCGATGGGCGCGCGGAACGTGCCGTACTCGCGTGTGGCAGCGGCGTCGGCGCGAGCATTGCGGCCAGCAAGTTCAACGGCATCTATGCCTCGGTCTGCCACGATACCTACAGCGCGCATCAGGGCGTTGAGCATGACCGCATGAATGTGCTCTGCATCGGCGCGCGGATCATCGGCCCGGCGCTCGCCGAGGAGCTGGTGACGGCTTTCGTCAGCGCGCAGCCCAGCAGCGAGGAACGTCACGTCCGCCGGTTTGAAAAGATGCGGGCAATCGAGCGTGCTGAAAGAGAAGGTTCGTAGAAAATCACCAATGTTCGCGCCTTTCCGTGAGGCGATCGTTACAATGTCACGGTATATCTGAAGATGCCTTTGCTTGAGGAGAGAACTATGCCTGGCAACCCGCCTGTGGATGTGCAGCAGTACGGTCAGAGCATCTGGTATGACAACATTCGCCGCAGCCTGATCCAGAGCGGCGAGCTGGAACGGATGATCAATGAGGATGGCGTCCTGGGCGTCACGTCCAACCCGACGATCTTTCAGAAGGCGATCGGTGGTTCAAGCGATTACGACGCCGCTTTCACCAGCCTGCTGGAGCTGGATCCCTACGACATCTACGAGCGGCTGGCAGTGGAGGATATCCGTGCTGCGCTGGATCTGTTCCGTGCCACCTACGAACGCACTGGCGGACGGGATGGCTACGTCAGCCTGGAGGTATCGCCGCTGATCGCGCATGACACCGCCACGACGGTCAGCGAGGCGAAGCGGCTGTTTGCGCTGGTCGATCGCCCCAACACCATGATCAAGATCCCCTCCACCGAGGCGGGTATTCCGGCGATCGAGGAAGTCATTGCGGCGGGGATCAATGTCAACGTCACGCTGATCTTTGGCGTGGAAAATTATCTGGATGTGGTTGAAGCCTACATTCGCGGGCTGGAACGGCGGCATGCCGCCGGCGAGGATGTATCACGGATTGCGTCGGTCGCCAGCTTTTTCCTCAGCCGCATCGATACCGCCGTCGATCGTATTCTGGATAACAACATCCGCGCTGCGCAGGGGCGTGATCTCGGTCGTGTTGCGCTGAACAACAGCCTGAAAGGCAAGACCGCGATCGCCAATGCCAAGGTCGCCTATCGTCGTTTTCTCGATATCTTTTATGGCGAGCGTTTCGCCGCCCTGCGCGACGCGGGCGCGAACGTTCAGCGCCTGCTGTGGGCGTCCACCGGAACCAAGAACCCGGCCTACTCGGATACGATGTATGTCGATTCGCTGATCGGCAGGGATACCGTCAACACGGTTCCGCCGGAAACGCTCAAGGCATTCAAGGACCACGGCACGGTTGGGGATACGCTGGGCGAAGGGATGGAAGAAGCGCAGCAGATGCTGGACAAGCTCGCCGAAGTGGGCGTCGATCTGCGCCAGATCACCGATCAGCTTCAGGTGGATGGAGTCGAGTCTTTCAGCGAGTCCTTCCGCAGTCTGCTGGAACAGGTCGAAGCCAAGCGCGATGTGCTCAGGCTGGGCGTGACACGGCGCATGGATATCAACATCGGTTTGCATACGGATGATGTGCGCGCCACGATCAGAAACCTCGACGCCTCGCATACCAACACCCGCATCTGGGAAAAGGATGGCACGCTCTGGAAGGATCATCCGGCAATCGTTCACAAGATCGTCGATCGCCTGGGCTGGCTGGATACTGACCGAACGATCGACCGGGAGCGGCTCAAGGCACTTCAGGCGCGCGCGAAGCAGGGGGAATTTTCGCATGTTGTGCTGCTCGGCATGGGCGGCAGCAGCCTTGCCCCGGAAGTGATCTACCGCACCTTCGGCAGCGCGGACGGCTATCCGGATTTTCTTATGCTCGACAGTACCGATCCGGAATATATCCTCTCGATCGAGCGCGCAGTCGATCTCTCAAAGACACTTTTCATCGTCGCCAGCAAAAGCGGCGGCACGATCGAGACCGCCTCGTTCATGGAGTATTTTTACGAGCGCACCGGACGCAGCGCCGGGCAGTTTATCGCCATTACCGACAGCGGCAGCAACCTTGAGGCGCAGGCGCGCGAGCGCGGCTTCCGCGATGTGTTCATCAATCCGTCGGATATTGGCGGCCGCTACAGCGCGCTCAGCTATTTTGGTCTCGTTCCGGCGGCGCTGATCGGCGTTGATCTTGACGCGCTGCTGGCGAGTGCTGATGACATGATGGCGGCATGCAGCAAGCTGATCCCGTCGAAGGATCATCCGGGGATGCTGGTCGGCGCGATCATGGGCACGCTGGCGGAACGGGGACAGGACAAGCTCACCATTCACTGCTCGCCCTCGATTGAAACCCTCGGCAACTGGATCGAACAGCTCGTCGC
>SZPD01000139.1 GCA_030263515.1 Anaerolineae bacterium CFX9
GGATGTGCCCGACCTCAACCTTGCCGAGGCTGAACTCCACGCCGCCGAAGCGGTGCGGATGCGCCAAAATCCCGTCCCACAGCGAAACGGTATCGATGACCTGCTTTACTTCCGGGCGCATGAGCGTCTCCTGACTGCGGGCTAAACCCCGGTATTGATGACGACCAGTTTGAGCGCGGTCATCTCCTCAATGGTGTAGCGCGGCCCTTCGCGCCCGACGCCGGAGTCCTTCATGCCGCCATACGGCATCTGATCGACGCGGAAAGTCGGCACATCATTGATGATCACGCCGCCGACATGCAGCTTCTGTGTCGCCCGCACCGCCTTGTTGAGATCGCGCGTGTAAACGCCTGCCTGCAAACCGTAAGGCGAATCGTTGACGGCATCCAGCGCCGTATCGAAGTCGTCGAACGGGATCAGGCTGGTGACGGGACCGAAGACCTCCTCGCGCATGATCTTCATGTCTTCCTGCACGCTCTCGATCACGGTGGCGGGATAGAGCTTCCCATCCCGTTTGCCGCCCGCCACGATCTGCGCCCCCTGTGCGACAGCTTCCGCAATCCACGAGTCGATGCGCTGGCAGGCGGTATCGTTGATCATCGGGCCGATGTCGGTCGTGTCATCGAGCGGGTTGCCGATCACCAGCCGATTGGTCGCCTCGACGAAGCGGCTGCGGAACTCCTCATAACAGCTTCGGTGAACATAGATGCGCTGCACGCTGATGCAGGTCTGCCCGCTGTAGGCGTAGCTGCCCATCACCGTGCGGGTGACGGCATGGTCGAGATTGGCATCGGCATCGATGATGGTCGCCGCGTTGCCGCCCAGTTCCAGCACGACGCGGCGAATGCCCGCTATCTTGCTGATCTCGCGGGCGACGCCGGGGCTGCCGGTGAAGCTGATCATGGCGGTGCGCGGGTCGGTTGTCAGCCATGTGCCAACCTCCACGCCGCCGGTGACCACTTCATAGGCTCCGCCAGGCAAGCCCGCTTCTCGGAGAATTTCCGCCAGCCGCAGCGCGGTCAGCGGGGTGGCCGGGGCAGGCTTGAGCACGATCGGGCAGCCCGCCGCCACCGCAGGCGCTACCTTGTGCGCCACCAGGTTGAGCGGGAAATTGAACGGCGTGATGGCGGCGATCACGCCGATAGGAACCCGCACAAAATAACCGATCCTGCCGACGCCGGTGCGGGCGGCGTCCATCGGCACGGTTTCGCCGTGCAGGCGGCGCGCTTCGTCGGCGGCAAACTGGAAGGTTTCGACGGCGCGGGCGACTTCGACGCGGGCATACTTCATCGGCTTGCCACTTTCCTGCGCCATCAGCCGCGCCAGCGCCTCGTTATTCTCCTCGATGATGCCCGCCGCTTTCTGAAGGATCGCGCCGCGCTGGTGCGTCGGCATCTCCGCCATCGTCGGCGCAATGGCGACCGCGCGGCTGATCGCTTCACGAACGTCCTGCTCCGTGCATTCGGGCACGCGGTCGATCACACTGCCGTCGTAAGGGTTGAGAATGTCGGTAAACGTTTTTGTCATGATCCATCGTCCTCAGAAACAGTAAAGAAAGGGGGAAACCGCAGACTGCGCGCTTCCCCCGGTGGGCACTATCGATTTTTGTGCATCCTGCAAGCCCTGTTACGTGCCTTCAGCCGTCGGCAGCGGCGTCGGGAAGACACCGGCGCACAGATTTTCCTCGCACGGGATGCCGTCAAAGTCCGGATCGAGGCTCACATTACCCGCCGCGAGACAGGCGCGCGCCTGGTCGCACGTCAGAAGCTGCGCGCATGTCAGCGTCACGTTGGGGCAGTTCATCGGGTCCGCCGGGCTTAGTCCGGGGCTGGACGGCGGCGGGGCCAGGTTCGGATCCGGTGTTGGCAGCACGGTCGTCAGCTCCGGATTGACGATGATCAGCCCCGTATTCGGGTCGATCGACAAGCCCGGCGCCAGCGTGCCGCTGAAGCCTGTTGTGTTGGTCAGCAGCAGCGCCATATCGCCGCTGATCGGCCCGTTGCGCCCCTGCGGACTGCTGATATCGCTGACGATCACCAGCACCTGCCCTGTGCGCGGGATCAGGATGTTCGAGATCCCCACATACGGGTTATCTGCCGTGATCTGCCCGACCGCCAGGAAATTCGTCGGCTCGTCGAACATGCTGACGACGATCTGCGGCTGGATATTGCCGTTGGCGCGGATCGCCTCGATGCGGTAAGTCTCGCCCGCCGTGCCGTCGAAGCAGAAGCCGATCACCAGATCATCCGCTGTCAGGCTGACGAGGATGGCGCGCCCGTCGCGCAGGCGGGTCACCACCTCGTACTGGTTGGCGAACTGGAACAGGCAGTTCTCATCGGTCAGCGTCACGTCTTCCGGAATCAGGCGGATGAGCGTCTCGCGCAGTTCGATGAACAGCCGGTCGGCAGCATTGACGGCTTGCAGGGCGACAGATGCTGCCCCTGCGCCGACGAGGCCCTCAGGCGGCTGCGCAAAGCTGCACGCTTCCCGGAACAGGTCGATCGCCTGCCTGAGATAGCCCATCGCTTCGTTGAAGTCGCGCTGGAGCGGCACGAGCGTGCCCGCAAATGCCGACAGCAGCGGCAGCGGGATATTGAAGTCGCTGGGGCGGGCTGGATAATTGCCGCACTGGGCGCGCTCGCCTAGCGAGATCGATGTCCAGATAGCGCGGATCTGATCGAGCGAGGTCTGGGCGATGTCGATGCGCGCCAGCATCAGGCGCAGGATATCGATGTAGCTGTCGCCGGTCGGCTGCGAGATCGGCAGTCCGTCGGCA
This sequence comes from Anaerolineae bacterium CFX9, assembly GCA_030263515.1. Taxonomy (GTDB): domain Bacteria; phylum Chloroflexota; class Anaerolineae; order Aggregatilineales; family Phototrophicaceae; genus Flexifilum. Next base: position 2,777 of record SZPD01000139.1, read on the forward strand.
ATGATGCCGTCTACGGGCAGGGCGGTCAGCGCTTCTGCCGAGGACAGCTCAACAAATTCCGCCGTCACCCAGCCGAGTGTGCCTTCAAAGTTGACTTGCAGCCAGCGATTGTTGGCGGTGCGCCCCAGCAGCGGGAAGACGGTGTAGCGCGGCGGGTTTGCCAGCACCGGGTAGGCGCGGCTGGGACCTGCGCGCAGGCGCAGACCGCTCAGAGCGAGACGCCCTGTGTAGGGGCTGGTGGCGCTGGTTTCGCCCGCACGGGGCTGCTCAAAGCCGCCGTAGGGGATCGTGCGCGGGTCTGCCACGGGCAGCACGCTGATATCAGCGCCGCCCAGCACAGAGATGACCGGGAAGCCGACCCAACCCTGCTCACCGAAGTAATCGACGCGCACCCACTGGCTGTCTGCCGAGCGTGCTGAGATATTCTCAAAGACGAAGCCCGCCGGGACGTTCCCGATCACTTCTGCGCCGATGGCAGGGAACAGGCGGACGTTGACTCCATCGCGGTTGGTCACCACACTGATCCCGGAGGGCGGGATCGGGATGGCTTGGCCGGCGTTGGCAGGGCGCGGCAGCGGTGTGCGCGAAGGCAGCGGCGGGATCAGCGTGCGCGTCGGCGTCAGCGTGGGCGGCGGCGGCGGGGTCACGGTGGGCAGCGGCGTCAGCGTGGCGGTGGGTGTCGCGGTGGGCAGCGGTGTGGCGGTTGGCGGGTTCACGACCGACCACGAAACCGGATCCGTCGCCGAATTGTTGCTGAGATCGGCGTCATAGTTGCCACCGCCGGAAGCGCTGACGCTCGCTGTCGTGGCATACGGCCCCGCCTGTGGTGAGGCGGGCGCGGTCACGGTAAAGGTGATGACTTCCGATTGTCCGTCGCTAAAAACAGTGCCGCCCGGTGTCACGCAGGTGATGAACGGAGAACCGGAGCAGGTGAACAATCCGCCGGGGGTGCTGTTGACGGCGCTGTAGACCAGACTGTCGCCGAGGATGACGATCACGGTAAAGGTTCCGGGATCGGTTGCCAGATCGCCGATATTGGAGACGGTGACCGAAATCGTTCCTGTGTTGCTGCTCACCACAAAATCATTGCCCAGCGTCCCCACATGCGACACGCTGACCGTCATATCGGGATCAGGCTGACCAGCAACACTTCCGGGGCTGCTCAGCAGCGCGATACTGAAGAAGAACGCCAGAATGAGGACAAAACCGTGTCTTACGCGGCGGCGAGTGCGAAATAAATCGGCGAAAAACTGGCGCATATTGCCGTCCTTCTTAAGCGCAGAGCAAGCGGTCACCAATTGATAAAACTATAATCCAATACCCACGATACGCAAAATTGATGTCGCCCGAACACAGACTATTTTCCTAAGTGCAGACGCGCGGAGAAAATGCGGCGTTCAGGCGCTGGATTCGCGGAATCTCTCGCCCGCGTGGTGTCTCAGGGTGCGGATCAGCGGCTCATAATCTGCATGCGCGCGGTTAGTGATGGCGATCACGCCTTTCCAGCCTTCGCCCGTGAATAAGCCATGCAGCCGGTAGATCGGCGGCAGCGACGGGATGATCAGCATATAGCCTGCCGCAGCTCGGTATTTTTTGCGCCCGACCATCGCCTTGCGTCCAAATTCGGAATCGCTTGGCGGCAGCAGCACATACGGCTTGATCGACTCGATCTCATCCCAGGCGACGCGGCGCGGCCGCCAGATCACCGGCGTGAGCGTCAGCCCGTCATCATCAAGCCGGAGCGGCGGCGCTGCCGCTGTCTGCATCCATACCAGCGGCGAGAGCGCCAGCAGGAAGATGCCGCCGAAGATCAGCAGGCAGAACCCCTGCGCTGCCAGCGCCGCGCCCAGCACGATCAGCAGGATGGCGCTGACGATCATCAGGATGCCGAGCGCCAGCGTCAGCCGCTGCACCAGCCGGTTATAGCCGGGATTGGGATGCTCGAAGACCATCGTCCTCAACGCGGCGCCTGATAGATGATCTCAAACCAGTAGTTGCCCGGCCGCCCCTCCGCGATCCAGCCCGTCAGCGACGTGCCGACGATCTGCACGTACCACCAGTTGTAGCCTTCTGCGCAGACTGCGCCCGTCAGGATGTCGAAGGGGACGCCGGCGATCAGTTCCTGAACCACCGGCGCGCTGCTGCTCGGCGCTGAGCGCAGACGGCGCGGCACACCATCGGTGTATGTCACCGCCGCGCGCGAACCCACACCCAGACGCAGCGCTCGCGGACACCACGGCGTCGGCGCGGGCAGGTTGAGGGGCTGAAGGTAGTAGTTCTCAGGATAGCCTTCGGCGATCCAGCCGTCCACCAGCGCCGATGTGCTGCCGTAGGGCACGCGGACGCGATACCAGTTCAGCCCGTCCTCGCAGACGGGACCCTCCAGCAGGGTGACCTGAAAACCGGTTTCAAGCGCGGTGATCACGAAGGCGCTGGCGTCCGGCTGGACGCGCACCAGCAAACCGGTCACCAGACGCGCGCCGCTCCCTGCGCGCAGCGGCAGCGGGGTATAGCAGACGGAGTCCGTCGGCGTGGGCACAAACGTCAGGAAGTAGCGGCCGGGGCGTCCCTCGATCACCCAGCCCGGCTCGCCAACGCCCGCCACCCGCCACCAGTTGTACCCGTTGGCGCAGACCGGCCCCTCGACCACCGTGAGAAGCACTTCTTCCGTGTAGTAGTTGACGACTGCGCCGGAAAGTGAAGGCAGGCTGCGTACATTGACGCCCGGCGTGAGCGTCACGCTGTTGCCGACGGACAGCCGCAGTGGAGCGGCGCAGGGTTCATCGGTTGGGAAGGGCGCAAAGGTGAGCGTGGGCAGCGGTGTTCGGGTGACGAACGGCGCGAAGGTATAGGTCGCAAGGGGGCCTCCGGGCGATGGAGTCACAGTCACGACCGTCTGCGCGACCGTCGAGCGCACCGCAGCGCTGGCGAACAGCGCCATTCCAAAGACCGCGATCAACAACAACGTGAGCCAACGCATCTGGCGACCTCCTGAGCAGCCGGGTCGTGATTTGGTAATCATAGCGCGGAGTGCGCCCCGGCGCGAACGGGTCATCGTGCGGTATAGTCTGTGGCATGGGCGATACGCGATCGAGTGCCGTGAATTCCTCTTTGACGCTTGTGAGTCTCACCCTGCGCGCCTTCCTGCCGCTGCTGGCTGCTGCTGTTCTCGGCGTGGGCGCGATCCGCACGCTGGCGCATGACTCGGTCGATCTGCGCGGGCTGCTGCGCTGCGAGACCGGAGCTGAAACCTGCCTGATGGGCATTGTGCCGGGCGAAACCAGCGCCGACGCTGTGATCGCGCATCTGCATCAGCATGCCTGGGTGGATCAGTTTCAGCGCCGCCGCGGCATGGACATGGACTCCGGCCTGATCCTGTGGACGTGGAGCGGCGCACAGCCCGCCGCCATCAACCCGCAGGTGGACGGGCGGCTGTGGTATGAAAACAGCCTTGTGCGCTACGTCGAAATTCCGCTTCAGATAGGTATTGGCGAAGTCTGGCTGGCGCTGGGTGCGCCGGAGACGGGTCGGCTCGTCCGCACCAGCGGCGGCGCGGATGGCTACGTCTCGGCAGGATTTCTACAGACACGGGTGCTGGCGGTCGCCTCGGTGGACTGCCCGCTGGCGGCACGTATCTTCTGGCGGCAGCGCGGCGTGCTGCGGGTGCAGGATGAGCGCAGCGCGGCAGTTTCGCGGCGTGACGGCGCTTTCCAGCCGCCCGTGTGGGGCGAATGTATCTGAACTGTTCAGCCTTGACGAGTCAGGTATTCATGCACCAGGCACTGGAAATGATGCACGCCGTTCTCGCGCTTGACAGAAAAGCGCCCCTTGTCATAGGCGCGTGAGCCGAGACCGAGCTGCACCGCCTCGCAGATCTCGATATCCTCCTGCTGAATTTCGTCGCTGAAGGCGATCGTCTGCTGCATGCTTTCCCAGCCTTCGCCCGTGCCGGGTTCCTCAAAATACCACTCGAAGATCGTCAGTGTGCGGGCATGATCGATCGGCAGGATGATGTTGATCGACATGTTATCCGGGTAGATGTTCAGCATCACGTTCGGAAAGATCCAGTAGTAAAGCGCTTCGGCCTCGCTCTCATCGCGGATGTAGCGGCGATCGCGCCCCTGAATTTCGCCTTCCTTCGCCGGGCGGATCGGCGCGTACTGCGATGAGTAGTAGCGGAACGTATCGACCCGGTACTGATCGTAGTCGAGTTCGCGATACAGGCCGGGATGCGCGATCGGCACGTGATAGCCTTCGAGGTAGTTGTCGACATAGACCTTCCAGTTGCAGTCGATCTCGTAGTCGCGGCGCTCCATCGCCCGCATCTGGTCGATCCGGAAACCCTTGCGTTTGATCTCGGCGTCGATCGGCCCGTAGACGGTTTCAAAATCCGGCGCATCGTCGTCGAGATTGACGAAGATGAAAGGTCCCCATTCGACGATGCGCACCTGCGGCAGGCAGACTGCCTCTTTCTGCCAGCCCTGCACGCCTTCAAACTCCGGCGCGTTGAGCAGCCGCCCGTCCAGCCCATACGTCCAGCCGTGATATTTGCACTGAAGGCTGCGGCGGTTCCCCTTGCCGACTGCCACGGGGCCGGCGCGGTGTGCGCAGACATTGTAGAAGGCGCGCAGCACGCCGTCGGCTCCACGGGTGACGACCAGCCGCTCGCCCGTCACTTCGCAGGTGAAGTAGTCGCCGGGGCGGCGCACCATATCCGCACGCCCGACCGGCTGCCACGTCTTCCAGAAAATTCTTTCCTTCTCGGCTTCCAGAAATGCCGGCTCGATGTACCAGCGGGCAGGCATCGTCTCGGCAGAAGCCAGATCATCAGTCGGCTGAAAATCGCTCAGATCAAGAGGCGGCGGGCTAATGAACGTCATGGCGTGTAGACTTCCTCCGTCAGGCAGTCCGTGCAGACGACGCTGCGCGCATCTTCCGGGCGTTCCAGCAGCGCGTTGAACCAGTCGAGAAAGCGTGTGCCGTCCGCCATCAGCGTATAGAACAGATCGCTCGCCAGGATGGTATGGCTTGAACCTCCGGCGATGAAGCTGAAGAAATTCTCGGCGGCATCGCCCAGCGCGGCCAGCCGCTCACGCATCAGCGTTCCCCACTGCGTCGGGTCACCGCCGCCCGCCAGGTAAAAGAAGATCTGCACGCTGTCCTGATTGGTGGTGTACTGGGCGACGCGCGCCTGGGGCCGGTTGAGCGCCAGGCTGGCGTAAAGCTCATTGTTGAAAGTCAGGGTATTTTCCGCTGAGCCTTCGTAGGCATTGGCGAGCGTGCTCCACTGCTCCAGCCCATCGAATGTGGGCGCGGTGATGCCGGCTCCGGCATCGCCGAGGATGACCGCATCTGCCTCCGGGTAGCGCTCAAGGATATAGTGGGCGTGAAAGACAGCGCCATAAGCTCCGGCGCTGCTTCCGGTCACGATCAGGGACTGCGGCGCGTCATAATTGGCGTATACCCAGTCGAGCGCTGCCTGGCTGTTGACGAAGCCGTTGAAAGCGACGGTGTAATCGCCGCTGACGTTGTTATACGTCCGGGTGCTGCGGCCGCTGTGAACATCCGCGGTGCAGTAAGGCACAAAGACGATCGAATAGTCGCTGACCGGGTTCTCCGGATTGTCGAAATCGAATACGCCGCCATAGCGCCCGATCTCTTCCTCCACCGTGCCGACGCGTTGATCGAAGAATGTCTGGTTCGGGTCGCAGGTCAGCGCATTCCAGCATGCGCCGCCGCCCTGAAAGTAGATCATCAGCCGTTCCGGATCGCCGGGGCGCACGAAAAAGGCATACTCTGTCCCGCGCGCGCAGAGCGTCTCGCCGCCCGGCTCAATCGTGTTCCAGATTCCCGCTTCCAGTTCTTCTACGCCCGGAAGGCTGACCTGTGCCGAGGCGACCACGACAAAACTGATCGCAGCCAGCAGGCTGACCGCGCTCACGACAAGACGAAAACGCATGATTGAGAGACATCTCCTCAAACATCGATCCATTTTTGCCGATGGACTTTACCGCGTCGCCAGCGCGTGCGCAATTTACGCGCCGATCTCGCGCAGGAAGTCGTCCAGGATGGCGTTGAAGCGCGCAGGATGTTCAAAATTCGGGACGTGCGCGGTGTCCGGCATCATCACTGTGCGCGCAGACGGCACGTGTGCGACCACGTGCGCGGCTCCTGCGCGGGCAAAGCTCTCATCTTCTTCCCCCGTGATGATCAGCAGCGGGAAGGCGATCTCGCCCAGCCGTTCGCTGGAGGGCGGATGAAGCGTGATCGGGGTTGGCGCGGGCTTCTCCAGATGCGCCAGATTGTCGATTCCCATCTGCCGGAACGCTTCGATATAGCCGGGCGAGAGGGCGGCTGCATCGCGCCGCACGCCGATCACCCACATTTTCAGCTCAGCCTCGATGCGTTCATGATGCTGCCCGGCTTCGTCCAGCTCGGCTATCCTCTCATCAAGCGCAGCTTCGTCGTCGGGCGGCTCAAACTGGGGCGGCGGGGGCGCGCTGCACACCATGACGACCGCCTGGGCGCGTTCCGGCGATTCGAGCGCGAAATCCAGCGCGATGTTTCCGCCGCGTGAGCAGCCGACGATGACCGCCCGCTCCACGCCGAGATGATCGAGCAGGGCGCGCAGATCAGCCCGGTTGCTGAACTCTACCGCATCGGAAAATGTTTTGCCGAAACCGCGTGTATCATAGCGGATGACGCGGAAGCGCCCAGCGTAATGCGGAATCTGTGGATCCCACATGCGCAGGTGGGCAATGCCCGCATGGATGAAGACCAGCGCTGGCGCGTCCTCAGGGCCATCGACCTCGTAATAGAGCTTTGCACCTGGCACGTCGAGATAAGGCATCGTCAGGATTCCTTTCCGCACTTTGATTCCCATATGCGCCGGCCGCCTTCATATGTGAACGCTCAGCCGCGCCCGATCAGCGAGCGCACTGCCGCTTCTGGCACATACTGCCATTCGCCGGGGCGCAGCCCGGCCAGCGTGATGCTGCCCGTTGCCCAGCGGATCAGCCGCAGGGTGGGATGCCCGACCGCCGCTGTCATCCGGCGCACCTGACGATTGCGCCCTTCCGTCAGCGTCAGTTCCAGCCAGGCCGTGGGCACATTTTTGCGTTCGCGGATGGGCGGGTTGCGCTCTGGCAGCGGTGCGCCGTCAATGGTTGGTTCAGCATCCAGCAGCCGCACCTGAGCAGGGCGAGTGCGATAGGCATCCGCACCACCACCGATCTGCACGCCGCTGCTCAGCGCCTCAAGCGCTTCCTGCGCCGGGATGCGCTCGACCTGCGCCCAGTAGATGCGCGGATGCGCATGACGCGGATCGGTCAGCCGGGTTTGCAGCCTGCCAGAGTCCGTCAGCAGCAGCAAGCCTTCGCTGTCAAGGTCAAGCCGTCCGGCAGCGTAGACCTGTCTGACGGGGATGTAATCGGCGAGGGTGGGGCGGTTCTCGGCATCAGTGAACTTTGTCAGCACGCCGTAGGGTTTCCAGAAGCGGATGATCTGCATCATGCGCGAGACCTGTGAATTGACTCTGAGAGCGTGCGGCTGTGCGCTTGCCGCCACCAACGCAAAAGGGCGACCGAAACCGATCGCCCTGATAGTACTTATCTCACATTCGCAGAACTTCAGCGGACGGGGACGGCAAAGCGCTCGCCGACTACCGTCACCCACGGCGCGGCGATCCAGCCGACCACGCCTTCATAGCGCACCTGATACCAGCGATCCGTGCCTGCCTGCACCGTGCGCCCGATCAGCGAGGCGACTCCGCCCCACGGGATCGTGCCGATCCGTTCGGTGCGCTCACTGGGACGGCGGCGGATGACCATAACCGCCCGTGGAATCGCCTGCACACCGAGGTCTGCCGCGCCGTCGATCTCATCGAA
>SZPD01000140.1 GCA_030263515.1 Anaerolineae bacterium CFX9
GCTGGGTGAGCGTTTCATCGGCATGACGCACACCTATGATCCGGAACTGCGCCGCATCGCCGTCGAAGCGGGTCAGGCAGCGGGCATCCCCGTCCATCAGGGAGTGTACGCCGTGCTGAGCGGACCCAATTTTGAGACGCCGGCTGAAATCCGTATGCTCCGCGCCATGGGCGCAGACGCAGTCGGCATGTCTACCGTTCATGAGGTGCTGGTCGCCCGGCACATGCGCATGCGCGTGCTGGCGCTGAGCGGTATCACCAACCAGGGCGTTGACGATATCGAAAGCCATGAGGAAGCCAATCACGAAGAAGTGCTTGAGGCCGGTAAAGTCCTTGTGCCGCGGATGACGGCGCTGCTGCGGAGCGTTCTGCAGGCGCTGTCCTGAACGGACGGTGGGTGTAGGGCATGGCGTTCGTTTTCTTCGTCGAGCAGATCGCAACTGGACTGTTCATCCTTCTGGGAGCAGTCGGTTTTCTGGCGCTGCGGGCTTTTCTGCGCGCCGGCGCTGAACTGCGCAGTACCCAGTATGAACTGGAGCGCGAACTGGCGCGCTTCCGGCGCGGCAACGCGCTGACCACCCTGATCGTTGTCATTGAGCTGGCGATCGTCGTGATCGGCGTGCAGCGTGTGGTTGCGCCCTTCCTGCGGGAGACGATGGATTTTACGGTTACCGTGGCGGAAGTGGCGACCGACGGCACGTTTGCGCCGGTTGCGCCTACGCCTGTGCCGGGCGGGATGCTGATCGACCCCAGCGGCGTCGTCCTCGGTGAGGTTGATCCCGCCAGCCAGATTTTGCCCACACCTACGCTGACCCCCACTCCGGTAGGGACGATCGTGCCGAATGCGCCCGCGGCGCAGGGCTGCGACACGCCGAATGCGACGATGCGCATCCCCGCCAACGGCATGATCGTCTTCGAGCCGATCGTCGTCATTGGAACCGCCAGCATTGACGATTTCGCCTACTACAAATTTGAGCTTAACGGGCCATCGACATTCGGCAATTTTGCGCCGCTGGCTCAGTATACGCAGCCTGTTCCTGAAGAGGGCGCGCTGGGGCAGTTCGTGCCCGCCCCCTATGATCCGGGAACGTATCGTTTTCGCCTGATCGTGTTCGATATCACCAATACCGCGCGCGCAGACTGCACGCTCACGATCTATATCAGCGCGCCGATCCCGACGCCGACTCCGCTGGGCACTGCCGCCCCCTGACGATCATCATGACTACGTTTGGGATCGTCGGCGCAGGTAAGGTTGGCTGGACGCTCGCTCGTCTATTGCACAGGCGCGGCGCAGTGATCTCCGCTGTGGCGAGCCGATCGATCTCGAATGCGCAGGCGCTGGCGGCTGAGGTCTCGGCGCAGGCGCTGCCGGATGCGCTGGCGGTGATCAGGCAGGTCGATCTGACGCTGGTGTGCGTCCCGGATGATGTGCTTCAGCCGCTGGCAGAGGGGCTTCCGGAGGCGGACCTGCGCGGCAGAAGTGTTGTTCATACTTCAGGCGTTCATGATGCTGCCATCCTCAGACCGCTGGCGGAGATGGGAGCCCTGACAGGCGGGCTGCACCCTGCATTTCCATTCGCCGACCCAGAAACGGCGGCGGACGCGATCGCCGGGGCGGTGTTCGCGATCGAAGCGGAATCGGCGGCGCTGCGAGCGGAACTCGAAGCGCTGGTCCGGCTGATCGGTGGTCAGCCGATGGTGATAGCGCCGGGCGGCAAAACTCTGTATCATGCCGCATTAGTGATCGCGAGTAATTACACGGTCGTACTCTATGCGATAGCGGAGCGGCTGCTGAGCGAGGCGGGCGCGGACATTGACCGGGCGGCGGCGCTGCTGAACGGGCTGCTTTCCGGCACGGTGTTCAATCTGCGTGAGATCGGGATCCCGGCGGCGCTGACGGGACCGCTCACTCGTGAGGATGCCGAGACGATTCAGCGGCATCTGACGGCGCTGCGGGCGGTCGATCCGTCGGTTGCAGAGGTCTACAGCGCGCTGGCTCGCCAGGCGTTTCCGCTGCTGCTGGCGCGAGGGATCGACACAAAGAGAGTGGAGCGCGCGTTGAACGCACAGTAACGCACAGTAGGGAAGGAAGCGATCTCATGCGGTTCACAATCCGGGATTTTCACAAGATGAAGGTCGATGGGCAGCCGATCCCGATGTTGACCGCCTATGATGCCACCAGCGCCCGCCTCGGCGAAAAAGCCGGCGCGGTCGCGCTGCTGGTCGGGGACTCATTGGGAATGGTGATGCAGGGTCACGATACCCCTGTGCCTGTCACGCTGGAGCATATCCTCTATCATGCCAGCATCGTCACGCGCATGACCGAAAAGCCGCTCATCATCGGCGATCTGCCGTTCCTGAGCTACAACATCAGCCCGGAACAGGCGCTTCAGAACGCCGGACGGCTGATGCAGGAAGCAGGTGTTGGCGCTGTGAAGATGGAAGGCGGGGCATACCTTGCTCCGACGATCCGCCGGATCGTTGAGGTGGGTATCCCGGTGATGGCGCATATCGGGCTTCAGCCGCAGAGCGTGCACAAGGTGGGTGGCATGCGTGTGCAGGGCAAGGAACTGGATGATGCGCGCCGCCTGCTCTCGGACGCTGAAGCCGTGCAGGCAGCCGGAGCCTTCGCCGTCGTGCTGGAGTCAGTTCCCGCGCCACTGGCGCAGATGATCACCGAACGTCTGAAGATCCCCACGATCGGGATCGGGGCCGGGATCCACTGTGACGGACAGGTGCAGATCTTCCATGATCTGGTTGGCTTGTTCGATGCATTTGTTCCACGTCATACGCGACGGTATACTGACGCGGGCAAGCAGATTCTCGATGCGCTGAGCGCTTATGTCGCTGATGTCAGCGCAAGAAAATTCCCTACCGACGAGAACAGCTTCACGATGAAGGACGAAGTGATCTCCGCGCTGAAGACGGGATCCTCGCCTAACGGAGTGACGTAATTGCGGGTTGTCAGTACGGTTGAAGATATTCTCTTTGAACGCCGCCGCCTGAAGGGAAAGGTGGGTGTCGTGCTGACGATGGGCGCGCTTCATGAAGGGCATCTGGCGCTCGTTCGGGCGGCGCGCGCCGAGAATGATGCGGTGGCGGTCAGTATTTTTGTCAACCCGACACAGTTTGCCGCCAGGGAAGATTTTGCGTCCTATCCGCGCGAACTTAATCGGGATCTGGCGCTGCTCGATCATGCAGGTGTCGATCTGGTCTTCACGCCGACAGCCGAAGTGATGTACCCCGCAGGCTATGAGACGTATGTCACAGTGGAGGATGTGTCTCGCGGTCTGGAGGGGGAGCTTCGTCCGGGGCATTTCCGCGGCGTGACGACGATCGTCGCCAAGCTGTTCCATCTGCTTCACCCCACAACCGCCTATTTCGGCCAGAAGGACGCGCAGCAGGTGGTGGTCATCCGCCATATGGTGCGCGATCTGCATTTCCCGCTGGAGATCGCGGTCATCCCCACGGTGCGCGAACGGGACGGGCTTGCCATGAGTTCGCGCAATGCCTATCTGAAACCGGATGAGCGCGCGTCTGCATCAGTGCTGTATCGTGCCATCCTTGCCGCTTCCGATGCCTATGAGCAGGGGGATACCCGGCCGGATGCGCTTCGCCGCGCGGCGCGCGATGTTCTTGATGCCGAACCGCGCGCCGCTGTGGATTACGTTGCGATCTGCGATCCACAGACACTCTATGGCATACATCAGCCGACTGAAAAGCCGCTCATCATCCTGATTGCAGCCAAAATCGGCACGCCGCGCCTGCTTGACAATGCGCTGCTGCCCTTTCATCTCAACACCCGCGAACACCTCTCCGCAATACTGGGGGGTTAAGCGCCTATTCCTTATTTTCTGAGATAATTCTTGCGCAGACTGCGTTATAGTAAACGCAATACTGTCGTATTCCATGATCGAAGGAGAGATGTCGAATATGATCTTCGACTCTAACTATCTTTTGCTGGTGTTCATTCCGACGCTGATCCTGTCCGGACTGGCGCAGTTGTATGTGCGTTCTGCCTACAGCCGCTGGAGCAATGAGCGGAATTCGAGCGGTCTGAGCGGCTTGCAGGTGGCGGAAAGGATTTTTCGGTCTACCAGCCTGAGACCGGTCAACATTGAAGGCACGCCCGGCGAGATGACCGATCACTACGATCCGGGGTCCAACGTCGTGCGCCTGTCACAGGGTTCCGCGTCCGTGCCTTCGGTAGCCGCGATGGCAATCGTGGCGCATGAGCTGGGGCACGTAGAGCAGTATCAGCAGCAGTCTCCGCTCATCCAGGCGCGTCAGTTTCTGGTTCCGGCGGTGCGCTTCAGCCCGACGATCGGCTATCTGATGATCATGCTCGGCCTGCTCCTGCGTTTTACCGAGCTGATCTGGCTGGGCGTGATCGTGTTCGGTCTGATGGTGGTGTTCATGATCCTGACGCTGCCGGTCGAGATCGATGCCAGCCGCCGCGCCATGCGGCTGCTCCGTGAGAGCGGTCTGCTCCAGACCGAAGCGGATGCAGGCGGGGCACGTTCCGTCCTGACGGCTGCGGCGATGACCTATTTTGCGGCGGCGGTTTCGGCGCTGCTGACCCTGCTGTACTACATCAGTCTGGCGAGCAGAAGCCGGCGGTAGAATCCCTGCGCGCACCCCACAAAGGACAGCGATCTCATACCGGGATCGCTGTCCTGATTCTAGTCGTCATCGCTTTCATTGTCGTTGTTATCGCCGCCGCGCCCACGCCCGCGCCCGCGATCATCATCGCCCACTTCGGGCGTCGAGACGGGCGCTGCCACCTCCAGCGTGGCGATCGGCGCGATCACCGGAAGCGTTGCGGCAGGCGCGATTACATCAGGTGTGGCGGCAGGCTCAGGGACGGCGCGCAGCGGCAGGATCGCCAGCGCTCGCCATGCCACAAGCGGATCCGTGATCTGTTCGGCATAGACCAGCACCTGCTCGCCGCGCCGAAGTTCACCGGCGCTTTGCGCCCCGGTCGCATCGATCAGCGTGAACGTCCCACCGATCTGAAGCGCCAGCGGCGTGCCCGGCGTCGGCTCGGTCAGCAGCGTGCCGCGCAGTTCGACGATACCCGGCAGTGTGCCGCCCTCTATCATCTCAAGCGATTCTGCCTGCACTGTTCCATCGGGTTGAAGCAATCCGGTGATGCGGACGACTGCTCCCTGCGGCGGAACCGTGAAGTCGCTGATGGCGCGCGTGTCGATCAGCACGCCGTTGATGATCACGCCTGCGCTGCTGCCAGCCTGAATAGTCCCGCTCAGGCGTACCTGAACGCCGTCAGACGATGACACCGTGCTGCCGGACTGCGCAGCCAGGTAGGCGGCTGGCAGCGCCGCCAGAAGCAGAATCAGCAGCCGGAAGCTCCATTTTTCGAGACGCGATCTGTTCATCGAGGCGTAACCCCTTTCCGTAGAGCGCAGATGATACTTTCCCTTAAATTAACTATTGTCTCGCAAAATGGCTTCAAACAAAAAACCGCCGCAGTTTGCGACGGTTTTGTGACTGACAAGACCTGAGGTTTGCTCTAATCGAACTTCTCGCGCTCGATTTTGCGGCGAAGCCGATCCATGCGTCCTCGCTGCGGGCGCACGCGGCGCAGGATGGAGTTGACTGCCCGGCTGGAGCGCCAGATCTGCGCGCGCCAGTATGCCAGCACATAACTGATACGCCGCCGCTGCCAGTTGAATCGCCCTGGCTGCCTGTCTGCCTCTTTGGGCACACCCCACTTGACGATCATCGAAGCCCACGTCAGCCCGCCGCCGAAACCGACGAAGGCGATATGGCTGCCGTCATACACACGCCCGGACTCGATCGCCTCGCACAGCGCAATCGGGATGCTGGCGGCAGAGGTGTTGCCATAGCGGTCGATATTGCTCATGAACAGGTTTTCATCCACCTTGAGCGAGCGCGCCGCGGCTTGCAGGATGCGGGTATTTGCCTGGTGGGGGACTACCAGATCGAGTTCATTCATCGTGATGCCCGCCATTTCGCAGGCTTCCGGCAGGCTCTCGCTGATGACGCGGGTCGCAAACTTGAAGACCTCGCTGCCGTTCATATACATCTTCATCATCTTGTGACCGCTGCTCATCGTCGGCAGGCTCTCAAGATCGATGCTCCCGACCGTCGGGATCGCCAGCAGATCGCCGCCGGAGCCATCTGATCGCAGAACGGCTGACAGCACGCCGCCTTCCACGCCGCTGGCTTTCAGCACCACCGCGCCGGCCCCATCGCCGAACAGAATGCATGTCCCGCGGTCATTCCAGTCCAGAACGCGGCTCATCGTCTCTGCGCCGACCACCAGCGCCGTGCTGATGCTCCCGGATCGGATCGCCTGTGTCGCCATGTTGACGGCATACACGAAGCCGGAACAGGCGGCGCTCAGATCGAACGCCCCTGCCTTGCCTGCGCCGAGCCACGCCTGAATCAAGCTGGATGTGCTTGGGAAAACATGTTCCGGTGTTGACGTGGCACAGATGATCAGGTCGAGATCTTCCGGCAGGATGTCCGCCACATCCAGCGCGCGCTGTGCAGCGCGCAGGCCGAGCGTTGCGGTCGATTCTTTCTCGCCAGCGATACGGCGTTCCTTGATTCCGGTGCGCGCCGTGATCCACTCGTCGCTCGTCTCGACGATGGCAGACAGATCATCGTTGGTCAGTTTTGTTTCCGGCACAGCCATCCCCCAGCCGACGATGTGCGCATAGATCGCGGCGCGTTCATTGGGGGGATGATAGCCGTTCAGCGACGCGGCTGTGCCGGTCGCGGCCGGTGGAGCCTGTAGTTTAGATGTGACCATTCGCCGGTGCTTTACCAAAGATCAGCACTGCGTTGTGACCGCCAAAGCCAAACGAATTGCTCATCGCAACATCAATGTTGTGTCTGACGCCTACGTTCGGCGTGTAGTTGAGGTCACAGGCGGGATCCGGTGTCTCCAGGTTGACGGTTGGCGGGATGAAGCCCTCATTCATCGCCATGATCGAGAAGACCGCTTCGACGGCTCCTGCCGCGCCCATCAGATGTCCGGTGACCGATTTTGTTGAGCTGATCGGAATTTCATAGGCCTGCTCACCGAGCGCGCGTTTGATCGCCAGCGTCTCGCTCTTGTCGTTGAGCGGGGTGCTGGTTCCGTGCGCGTTGATGTAGTCGATATCGGCGGCGGTCAGGCCGGCATCTTTCAGCGCCAGCTCGATGGCTTTCGCCGCGCCTTCGCCTGTCTCCAGCGGGGCTGTCACGTGGTAGGCGTCGGATGTATGCCCATAACCCAGGATTTCCGCATAAATCTTCGCGCCGCGCGCTTTGGCGTGCTCATATTCCTCAAGCACCAGGATCGCCGCGCCCTCTGCGACTACGAAGCCGTCGCGGTCGATGTCGAAGGGGCGGCTGGCCCGTTCCGGTTCCTCGTTGCGACGGCTGATAGCGGTCATATTGTTGAAGCTCGCCAGCGCCACTTCCACCAGCCCGGCTTCACTGCTGCCCGCCAGCGCGATCGTCGCCTTGCCCCGGCGGATGATCTCCGTCGCCTCGCCGATGCAGTTATTGCCGGTGGCGCAGGCAGTGGAGATGGCAAAGTTGGGGCCGCGCGTGCCATAAGTCATCGAAATGCGGCTGGACGGCGCGTCTGGCAGCATCATCGGGACCATCAGCGGGCTGACTGAACGAGAGCCGCGCTCGATGAATGCCTTGATGCTGTCAAAGATCGACTGGATACCCCCGATGCCGGACCCGACCACCACAGCCACGTCGTAGCGATTATCTTCGTTGATGACGATCCCGGAATCGGCGACTGCCTGTTCCGCGGCGAACAGCGCAAGCTGCGTCACGCGGTCGCTGCGGCGAGATTCGCGGCGTCCGAAGATCTCATCCGGGTCAAAATTTTTGACTTCGCCTCCAAAATGCACTTCCAGATGAGAGGTGTCGAAGCGCTGAATGGTGCGGATACCCGTGATGCCGTTCGCTGCGTTTTGCCACGCTTCGGCGACGTTGTTGCCTGTCGGGCAGATAATTCCCATTCCGGTGACTACTACACGCGGTCTTTCCACTGTTTATCCTCCACAGGCGATCGGATCCGAAGCGCCATGCCCTGTTTAGCTGCTGTTACAGACAGCTTAAGCCTAATCAAAATTACATCTGCATACAAGGTAAAACACCGATCCGGGATAGGGGTTACAGGGAGCCGTGTGCTATACTGGCTCGGTTTGGAGGAAATCATGATCGTCGTTACAGGCGGGACGGGCTTTATCGGTCGCCACGTGGTCGAACGATTGATGGCAGAGGGACGCCCGGTTCGTCTGCTTCTGAATGCCGCCCGTGCCGAAAATCTCCCCTTCAAGACGCCCCCGGAAGTTGTGGTTGGCAGCATCCTTGACGAGGAAGCGCTCTTTAAGGCAGTGACGGGCGCACATGCCATCATTCATCTTGAAAATGCCCAGTGGTGGGGCAGGCAGCGCGATCTCGAACGAATCGAACTACAGGGCACGCGCCTGCTGATCAGCTCGGCGCGGGCTGCGCGTGTCGGGCGTATTTTAACCGTCAGCCAGCTTGGCGCTTCGCCCGCATCGGGATACCCGCTGCTGCGTTACAAGGGAATGGTGGAAGAAGCAGTCCGTACCAGCGGTCTGGCGTATACCATCATTCGGTCGGGGCTGGTTTACGGGCAGGGGGATGCATTTGTCGATCACCTTGCCATGCAGTTTGCTGCCAACCCGTTCTTTTTCCTCATGCCGGGGCAGGGTGAGATCGTGCTTCACCCGCTGCACATCGACGACCTGGTTTCCGCCATCATCGCGGCGCTGGACACGCTGGATGTGATCGATACGACCGTGGAGATCGGCGGGCCGGAGTACATCACGCTGGCAGATCTGCTGCAAACGGTCATGCGCGTCACCGGGATGCACCGCTTCGTGCTGAGCGTCCCCCCCTATCTGCTGCGCTGGCTGACGGCCGCCTACGGTCTGGTCGTGCCGCGATCGCTGATCACGAATCAATGGCTGGACATTCTGGCATCCAACCGCACTGCGCGGATCGGGACGATTTTTCAGGTCTTCGGCGTTCGCCCGGCGCGTTTTGAGGATACGCTGCTGACATATATGCGCGGACGGCGTTACGGTCGTCTGCTGCTGCGTTATACTTTCCAGCGCCGTCCACGCATTTTGTGAAACAGGGAAGGGTATGGCAATTACGGGGCCGTTTCCAATTCGCCCGCTGCGCGCGCTGGCTGATCTGCGCCCGGCGGTCGAGCTGCAAAAGACCTACTGGGGCGATGATATTGAATCTGTTGTCCCGGCGCAGGTCATGTTCTCGATCGCCAATCACGGTGGGCATGTGCTCGGCGCGTTCGATGGCGACCGGCTGATCGGGCTGCTGATCGGTTTCCTCGGCACGAACCCGGAGGACACAGGTCGCCCGGCGATGGCGAATCTTCAGTTGGTCAGCAAGCGCATGATTGTACTGGACGAATATCGAGGGCATGGCATCGGCTACCGGCTCAAGCTGCGTCAGCGAGAGCTGGCGATCGCTGCCGGTGTTCGGCTGGTGACATGGACATTTGATCCGCTGCTGGCTGCCAATGCGCACCTCAACATCCGCAAGCTGGGGGCGATCTGCCCGGAGTATCTGGTCGATTATTACGGCACGGAAGAAGCGGGACGGCTGGCGACGCTCGGCTCCAGCGATCGGCTGGCGGTTGAATGGTGGGTGACCAACCGGCGCGTTGAGGAACGCCTGCATGGTTCGCGCTCCGATCTGTCGCTGAGCCATTATCTGCAAGCCAACACGCCCATCATCAACCCCACGTCCATGACCAGTGATGGCGCTGTAGTGCCCTCCGCTGCGCCCGTGGAGGCAGCCGGATCGCTGGCGCTGCTGGAGATCCCCGTCAATTATATGCAGCTTGTGCGGGATAATCCCGCGCTGGCGATGACCTGGCGCGGCCACACGCGCGACCTGTTTCTCGGTTTGTTCCAGCGCGGCTTTGTCGCCACCGATTTCCTGCGCGAATCGCTCGACGGGCGGGAACGCGCCTTCTATCTGCTGAGTTATAACGGGCCGCAGTTTGAGTCCGTGCGCATGAATTGACCTGCCTCAACATGAAGGATCACGTGATGACGCGCGCAATCACCGTCAGAGACATTCAGCTTTTCCCCATCGCCATGCCTTTTGTGGAACGGCTGCGCACCAGCTTTGGCGAAGAGCCGTTCAAGACCGCGATGATCGTCCGCCTGGAAACCGATCAGGGGATGGTCGGCTGGGGCGAGTGCCCGGTGGAGAGCCATCCGGGATACAGTTACGAGACGATGGGCACTTCAGCGCACGTGCTGAGCGAATTTTTGGTTCCGGCGCTGCTCGGCAAGACGATTCGCGATGCTGTCGAAGTTCCGGCGCTGCTGAGCGCCACACGCGGCCATCCGCTTTCCAAACACGGCGTTGAGATGGCGGTATGGGATGCGCTGGCCAAGACGAATGGCCAGTCGCTGGCGGAAGCCTTTGCCTCACACCTGCCTGCGGGTCATGCAGGGCACGGCAGAGCTGTCGTCGGCGTGAGCATCGGTATCAAGCCGTCCGTCGAAGCGACGCTCGATACGATCCGGCTCCGTTTGTCTCAGGGATACCAGCGCATCAAGCTCAAGATTCAGCCTGGCTGGGATGTCGA
>SZPD01000141.1 GCA_030263515.1 Anaerolineae bacterium CFX9
CGCCGCAGTGCTGCCTGTCCGCCCCGCCAGCATTACGATCATCGAGGTGAAGGAGCGCGCGCGGCTGGGGGTTTACAACCTGCGCCCCGATGATGTGGAATTCAGGCGGACAGACTGAGGGCGCGCCACCCAAATCTTTATTGCGTTCGCTCACGGTCGGGGTTTAAAATAACCTTTATACGGCAGACAGAGAGTGAACGCATACGCGACGCTATGGAACACAGCCCCGTTTCTTCACCGCCCGCTGTGGTTACCTTTTCCCTTTCGACAGCACCATGCTTTTCCAACCGCTAGAGATTTCTGATGAAACGTCGGCTGCGTATCGGCATTGATGCGATGCTTGCTGACGGAAGTCAGGGCGGGGTTCAGCAGTTTATCATCGGTCTGGCGCAAGGGTTGTCGAATCTGACGGATGGTGACGAAGCGTACATCTTTCTCACTTACCAGAATCACGAGGCGTGGCTAGCCCCGTACATTGCAGGCAACTGCGAAATTCACACGGTTAAACCCGCTCCAGTTCCACCAGTGTGGAAACGTTCGCTGCGCCGATTTGCCATGCTGCGCCGATGGTGGCATCAACTAAGATCTATGACGAACGAGATTAAGGTTCCTGTCTCCGACGGCGCGATTGAACGATTGAAGCTCGATTTGCTCCACTTCACCACACAGAGAGGATTTCTCACCGAGGTTCCGACAATCTACCATCCGTGGGATTTGCAGCATATTCATCTGCCTCAGTTCTTTACGCCACTGGAACGTTCACATCGTGACACTCTGTATCGTGCTTACTGCCAGCAGGCGGTGATGGTTGCGGTCGCTTCGACATGGACCAAGCAGGATATTATCACGCACTACCGGATAGACGCAGACAAGATGAGTGTTATTCCAATGGCGTCGGTCATTTCGGGGTATCCTGAACCGTCCGAAGAAAAGATACAACGTGTCAAGAATACCTACGCGCTACCTGATCGCTTTGCTTTCTATCCGGCCAATTCATGGCCACACAAAAATCATATCAATCTCCTGCGAGCAATTGCCCATCTTCGGGATACATTCAATATCGTTGTGCCGGTCGTTCTGACCGGAAGTCGTGAACCTCATGCCAGTTCAATTGACAGGATAATTGAAACGCTGTCGCTGCAAGAGCAGGTTCATTGGCTTGGTTATGTGCCTGGCAGCGACATCGCTGCCATCTATCGCCTGTGCACAATGATGGTGTTTCCGAGTCGATTTGAGGGTTGGGGACTGCCGCTCAGCGAAGCCATGCAAGCGGGTGTGCCAATTGCGTGCTCAAATGCCAACCACCTGCCTGCGCTGGTGGCCGATGCCGCTGTGTTATTTGATCCTGAAGACGTTAACTCAATTGCACAGTCTATCCGTAGAATCTGGACGGACGACGCGCTTCAGGTTGCTTTAGGTAGAAATGGAAAGCGGCGCGCAGCAGATTTTAGCTGGGACAAGACAGCGCGGATATTCAGAGCGCATTACAGGCGCATTGGTTCCGCTGATCTCACCGAAGAAGATCGTCGGCTTTTGACTCAGGAGCCTTTAGTTTGAGGACAGTCAAAATTGACTTCGAGGTAGAGTTCTCGATGAGCCCCATCAAGATTTTGATCAGCTTTCCTATGACTTTGTGAATTGAATGCAAGCAACTGCACGCGCCGCCGCAGCAACATCGGACTGAATTTCAGGTGTCGCGTGAATATTATAGTAAGCACACTCATCGCAACTTTGTTGGTCTGAAACTTGCCACCCATTTAGCGAATACTTGTAATAGTGGATTTGCGCCATTCCTTCAAACGTGTCTACGGCGCTCTGTAGTAAGTCCCTGTCAAACTGCTGTAACCAACCGTGATTTTCATATTTGCCATAAGGTACCGTCAATAGAAGCTGTCCGTTCGACTTAAGAAGTCGTCGGAGTTCCTTTAAGACCTTGAGATAATCTTTCGGTGAATTCTCTCTATAGTTCTCATCATTTGAATACAGCAGAGTATTGTCCATGCCGACATGTTCAAGCGTTGAAATGCAGACAATTGTGTCAAAGGTCTCGCTTTTCAAGATACTGTCTCTTAAGTCACCGTAGACATACGATATACGAGCGTTCTTGAACACCCTCTCGGGGGACAATGTATATATTACAAGATGTTTGTCTGCTAGTTCTGGACGCCTAAGAATATAGTCGAAATTTAAGACGGAACCTGCGTCAAGAATGTGCCTTCCTTCTTCGTTCAACTTCGAGAAGACCCAAGGGTATTCCACCACGCGTTCATCAAGCCGAATACCAAAGTTCGGTGGCAGCGGTCTACCGGATGCAAATATTTGAAGAGTCTCACGGGATTTAAGGGTATTTTCGATAAATTGGTTTCGAAAAGCGATATAGCCTGCTGACCAGGGTTTTGCACCACCTTGGCGATATCGCCACAAGTCAATCAGAGTCTTGAAATATTCGTAGCTGTTAACCAGGAGATCCAATGTCTTCTTAAGGCGCATCGACTCTATCCTTGTCTTTCAGGTCCGCGTTTCTTCTGAAAGGTACTGAAGACGTAGCTGTGACGCGATATCTGCATCCTCCTCATGAAAGAAGCAGAAATCAAAATACACCAAGTTTGTACGCTGCATTGTGATAAGTGCGTGGAGATCATCAAGGAAATTGTTCCACGTTACATCAACGGTAAGCAGATAATCTCCGTAATTGCTATAAACGACAGCTACAGAATACCCGGCTGCCGAAAGTTCGCGGAAGATGCTTCGATAGTCTGTATCGTATAACGTGAGAAGTGAGGGATCATATTCCGTAAAGATAACCGGCTTTGAATGTTCAATCCACTTCATTGCACTCTTCAATATGAGTGTATCCATACCATCAGTATCAATCTTAAGTAGCTTGGCTCCCTCAAATTCCGGATGCTTGTTGAGAATGTTTTCCAGAGTGTCAACTGGTATGGAGTATAGCTCTTCACTCTCCGTCAGAAAGTTTGCAGTGCCGTGACGTATCTGGAATCGTCCTTCTAATTCGCCTTGATAAGTGTATAGAAAGCTCTTTACTGGAACGATGTTCTTGATTTCGTTCGTGTTTCTCTGAAGGAACGAGAAGTATCTCTCTTCACCCTCAATGCAAAGTATGGGACAGGACACGTGGGCATCAATGATAATCGCAGAGTCGCCGATGTTGGCGCCGATATCTATACAATGAAGAGATGGATACTTCGACTGCAAAAGTGTCGAAATGTCTATGAGATTTGTTGCGTACTGGGGCGCAACAGCCCTATTGATCGGGAGATCATGCGATAGATTCAAAGTAACAATTTTCCCAAAGAACTTATAGCGCACCTCAGGATCGTTGGCCGCACGCACCCAGAATCTCCTGAGTGGAATCAAGATACGGGATAGCAAACGCGCTACTTTGCCGGACGTGTAACTCCAGATAATCAGATCAAGTATGCATTGAGCCAGAAATGTTCTCATATGGAAGCGTCAACCTGACTGACGACGTGCCTTGACGCAGTCATCCTGTAAGAGCGAAGCATTCTCGGAAGATAGAAAGAGTACGGAACAACCACAAAGACAAGATAAGAAAGTATTGAACCGAATACGACCCCAGAAATGCCTATTTGTGATGTTAGAAATATACTGAACAAGACGTTACTTATAGCCATAGTGACCGCGCAGGCAATTTGGAAACCGATCACGTTCGCAGCATTAAACAGTACGGAACACAGCACACATAGATTCATTACAACTGACCAGATGGAAAGAGCCACTAACAGGTGGGAGGAGACCGCAAACTCGTATCCCAACCATAAGTTGATAAATGAATTTCCAAATATAACAATCGCGGATGCCACGATTAAATTGCCGAAAAACAGCAACACAAAAGTTCGTCTGAAGGTTGTTTCAATCCAATCTGTATCCTTGCGGGCAAATGCATCGCTGAAAGCCGGCCACAATGATAGCATCATGACCCCCACAAAGGCGTTTACAATCCTGAACAGTTGCGCTGGAATACTGTAAGCGGTTACGGCATCCGCTGAAATTACTCTGGCAATGACAAACGTATCGACGCTGGAAGCCAGCGTACCCGCGACCTGCAGGACAAAGTACAGAAAGCCTATTCGTATGAGCTTTTGCGCGAGCTCTCGCTCATAACCGTTCACTGTCGGCTTCAGCCAAGGACGTTTGAACACGAACAGGTAAACACCGCTGAGAACTGTGGTTAATACGGGTACTCCAGTTAAGGCAATGACTAAACCGCTGAGAGATGATTGCAGAGCGATTGCCAGCAATAATGTGAAAACGGACAGTACTTTACCCAGGATCACCCATACATTGTCGATATGAAGTTCCTGATGTCCCATCCAGACTTTCTGAACAATGCCGAGGGGCAGGTTCACCAGGAAGCAAAAGATGAACACGGCAGTTGCTGGACCTGCTTCAGAAGCAGCGAGTGAGTCTGTCACGTTATAGAGTTGAGACCAGGAGACGAACGGATATACGACGACGAAGCCGATTCCCATGAGTACTGAGAGAAAACCTAATGTGAAAAAAGCGCTCGAAATGTACTTTTGTGCAGCTGACCTATCATTTTCTGCATCCGTCTTTGCGATGAGATTGATGAGTCCGTTTCCGATGCCAAGATCAGCAAATGCCAGCAGCGAGGCTATTGAACTCAGGATGACCCAGACGGCAAATCGCTGACCACCAAGATAATTGAGCGTCAACGGTACAGTGATAAGGGTAATCAGCATTCCAGCCCCACGCGCGATCAGGGACAGCAAGACTGACATTCCAATTCGCCGGAGTCGGGTCTTGCGCACAGTCTGCAATGGTGCCGCCGCGTCAGTAGTCAACTTTCAGGTAACTCCAGTGATGAATTTCCTTGTGCAAAAGACAGAACCTATGTGGAACGGGTTGTCTCAAAACTCCCCAGCCAGCGCCGCAGATTCTGCTCCACGGACTCCGGAAACACGTTCCGCAGCACCCATTTAGCCGTGCCATGACCCACATAACGCGGAAACCGCCACAGTCGGCGGAAGTCCTGGCGAAATGCAGACCAGTCCCCCTGGCTCATGTCCGCTTTCAGGCGGCTGAGCATCACCTCCACCCACTGATGGCGCAACGAATACGGCAGATCGTCAAAGCCATATTTGCCCGCAATCTGTTCCATTTCCGCGAGGCGTTCATACCCGCCGCTCAGAGTCTTTGTCTCACGGAAGACTTTCACTATAACATTCAGGTCTTTTATGAAAGCAGGCGGAAAACGTTTTCCGATCCGTAGCCAGTATTCGTAGTCCATACCGTATTGAAGGGATTCATCCAGAAGACCGGCCTCTTCAATGATTTGGCGGCGCAGGAAAGCGGTTGGCTGATCCACAATGATGTTGTTGCGTAGCAGACGCTCGTAATCCCAGCCGGAAATCGGGTAGTTGTAGTATCCAGGCTTGCCGTCTTTATCCACCAGAAGCGCATACCCATAGACCCACGCGGTATCAGGATTCGAAACCAGATGATTCACTGCCGTCTCGACTGTGTTGGGCAGATAAAGATCATCGGCGTTCAGCCAGGTCAGAATGTCACCTTTTGCTCGCTTCCAACCCTTGTTTATCGCATCCGTCTGGCCATTATCGCGCTCGCTGATGAAGGTTAGCCGATCAGCATAACGGCTGACAATTTCCGCTGTGCCATCCCTGGATCCCCCGTCCATGATGATGTATTCAATATTGGGGTAGGTCTGGTTGAGGACGGACAGAATGCTTTCTTCGATAAACTCAGCCGCGTTGTAGATTGGCGCGACCACTGTGACGAGAGGCATCGACTCGCTCACATTCACGTGACCTCTGTTTCGGTTACGATGACGTTCTAACCGGATTGTATCATGGAGACGTGGGGGATTTCGTCAATACTTCAATCGGTTTCCACTCTTATAATCAGATGATATGCGTGACCGAAAGCATCAATTTGCGATGAAGATCTCCTTTGTTATCCTGACATATCACCGTGGTGAGTACCTTCAGCGGTGTGTCGACTCCATACTCGCACAGAAGAATCTTTCAACACCCTTTGAGATTCTCGTTATTGACAATGGTGGTGATGCTTCGGTGAAGCCGTCGACAACACCGGATATCTTTATCCGTGTTCACGTCCCAGATGAGAACCTGTGGGCGACCGGGGGCCGAAACCTGGGTATGAGCTTGGCACAGGGGGAGTACATTGTCGTGATCGACGACGATGCGACCTGGGCAGATGAATACGCCGTTCAACGGATGATTCATCACCTGGAAACGATCCCAGGATGCGGTGCTGTGGCTGTGAAAAGTCTGACGCCAGAAGGAAACGTGATTCGCTCAGAGCTCCCACACCCGAATAAGGCCTATATTCTTGCAGTATCCAGGCCGGTAGAAGTACCCTATTTCTACACAATGGGCATGGCTTTAACCGCCAAAATCCTGAGTGAGACGGGCGATTATCCGGCCAGATTTCAGATATATGCTGAAGAAGTTGATCTCAGCC
This sequence comes from Anaerolineae bacterium CFX9, assembly GCA_030263515.1. GTDB lineage: Bacteria > Chloroflexota > Anaerolineae > Aggregatilineales > Phototrophicaceae > Flexifilum. The sequence continues at coordinate 6,508 of SZPD01000141.1, forward strand.
TTCGGATCATCAATGCAGGATATAGGATTATTTTCGATCCTGATATTGCTGTCCTTCATTTCAGAGCACAGCAAGGTCGGCCATTTGATGGGGATAGGTACTGGTACAAGAATGCGCTTAACAAGATTCGCGTTGCATGGCGTCTGCTGCCTCAACCTTATCCGATAACCACCTTTGTCGTGTGGTCCGCGGCGCTTTTGATCAAGACTCGGAATCCTAAACTGGTATTTCAGCTAATGACTGCATTGTGGCGAGAAAGAACGCTTCTGAGTTCAGAACGCACCCCTGTTAAGCCGGATACATTGCATTATCTGAGGAAAATTGGGGCAAGGTTGCTCTACTGAAACTGAAGGTTGTGATCTGTCCATGATACCGGAACAGGAATTGCCCGTCTCCATCATCCTGCCCATCCGCAATGAAGCAGCCTTCATCGCCGAGTGTCTCGGCGCGGTGCTGGCGCAGGATTACCCGCCGGATAAGCTCGAAATTCTCATCGCCGATGGCATGAGCGACGACAATACGCTCGACATCATCCGCAGCCTGCCCGGCGCAGAGCGCGTCACGATCATTCCTAACCCCGATCGCATTCAGGCTGCCGGGCTGAATCGTGCCATCGAACAGGCCACCGGCGACATCATCGTCCGCGTGGACGGTCACGCCGTGATCGCGCCGGACTACGTGCGCATGTGTGTCAAAACGCTGCGAATCACCGGCGCAGACAACGTCGGCGGAGCGATGAACCCGGTCGGGATCACGCCGATGGGGAAGGCGATCGCCGCCGCCGGGAAGTCCTCATTCGCTGTGCCGACCGCGTTTCACGTCAGCCAGACGCCGCAGTATACCGATACCGTCTATCTTGGAGCTTGGCCGCGTACAGTGTTTGAACGGGTTGGCCGCTATCGACTGGACGTTGGTGTTAACGAGGACTACGAACTGAATTTTCGAATTCGCGCCTCTGGTGGAAAAATTTTCTACACGCCGGAAATCCGATCGCTGTATTATGGTCGGCAAACACTGTCTGCGCTCTGGAAGCAGTATTTTCGCTACGGGACTAGCAAGGTAAAAACGCTGCGTAAGCATCCCGCATCGCTCAGACCCCGCCAGCTCGTCGCGCCGGTTTTTGTCGCTGGGCTGATCGGCGGCGCTGTGCTGGGTCACTGCGGCTGCTCTGGCTGGCGGGCATCGCTCTGTATCTGCTGCTCAGCCTGGCGTTCTCATGGAAAGCAGCGCGCGCGAATGACAGGTCGCTTTTCTGGCGGCTGCCGCTGGTCTTCCTGACCATCCATCTGGCATGGGGCGTCGGCTTCTGGGTGGGGCTGCTGCAAACCGAATGACGCGCGGGAAGGGGAAGTAATGCGCTGGCTCTTGAAGGCGGCTTTGCAGGGCGGAATTTCCCTGCTGCCAAAATCTCGCGAGATCAACTATCTGTTCCAGAAGCACGTAACCCGTGTTGTGCGCCTGTCGCAGCCATACTTCGATACCCGCGTTGATCTGTGCCGGCGGCATCTGCGCGGCTATCAGGGGGTGTATCCCGATCGGATTCCCGTCACGACAGTTGAGCTGGGGACGGGGTGGCTGCCGATCGTCACGGTGGGGTTTAGCCTGTGTGGTTTTGAACGCATCTACAGCGTGGATATCGATCCGCTTCTGCGCGCTGATCGTCTGGCGCTGACGCTGGAATACTGGCTGAAGGCGGTGGATACCGGCATAGTTGCTGATTTGCCGCTGAACGAGGATCGCATCTGGCTTGCCCGCGATGTGCATCGTGAGCTTGCCGCGTCTGCCATTGACGCGCGCGAAGCCATGCGGAGGCTCGGCGTCGAGATCATGGTGACCGATGCGCGTCATCTTCCTCTGGAAGCGGGTTCGGTCGATTACTGCTTCTCCACCGTTACCTTTGAGCATATTCCGCGGGATGTTTTACAGGCGATCCTTCAGGAATTTCGGCGTGTGGCAAGCCCGACCGCGGTCATGACTCACTTCATCGATCTCTCAGATCACTACTCTCATTTCGATCGCAGCATTACGCCCTATCACTTTCTGCGCTTTTCGGGCAGGACATGGCGGCTTTTCAATAACCGGCTTCTCTTTCAAAACCGGCTGCGCATCTCCGATTACCGTCAGCTTCACGAACATGCGGGCTTCGAGATTCTGTCAGAGGTCAACACCACTGGAACCGCGGCGCAGATTGCCGCTATCCGGGTTGCGCCGGAATTTGGCCATTATTCCCCGGCCGATTTGCGCGTTACATCCTCGATGATGGTTTCGCGTCCGCGGTACAGCTGATCGGACGCATTCACAGTTTTTGCAAAAATCCACGCTCAATTTGGTGAAATTGCATCAATTCATCCGCGGCAGCGCACAGATTGCTTGCAATTCACACAAATCTGATTTAACTTAAACGTTTAAGTGGTGCGAGCTGCTTTTTATTGCTTGTGAGGTTTTTTCATGTCTGCCCAGCGCCTGTGGGAAATTACCGAGTTTCCTTTTAAACCCGAAAGACAGCTCTATTACGAGACCATTTTCACCATCGGCAATGGCTATCTCGGCACGCGCGCCAGTTTTGAAGAGTCCTATCCGGGCGACTCGCCCTCAACGTTGATCCACGGCGTCTTTAACCATGCGCCGGGCATGCTGGTTCCTGAACTGGTCAACGCGCCGAACTGGCTGGACATTCGCCTCACCATCGACGGCACACCGTTTTCCCTTGTCACTGAAGTGGATGATGTCGATTACATGCGCCCACCGCATGGCCTGGTGCTTGGCTACCGCCGGACGCTGCATATGGATCGCGGACTGCTGCGCCGGGAAGTGCTGTTCCGTGCCGCCAGCGGGAAGATCGCGCGCATCGTCTTTGAGCGCTTCGCCAGCCTGCACAATGTCCATGTGCTCGCCCAGCGAATTGAGGTGACCGCAGTTGACGGCAGCATCGATGTCACCATCGAAAGCGCCATCGACGGCAATGTGACCAACAAGGGTGTCCGGCACTGGCAGGGGATGGCTGGTTTCGCCGATGGCGAGTGCATCAGCCTGAGCGCCGAGACTGCGCAGTCGGGTTACCGGGTTGGCATGGCGTCGAAGCTGGTCAGCCCCGTTCCGGTGACATCGCAGGCGGACGCGGCTCGCCCGTTCAGCCGGGCTTCAACCCATCTGGAACAACAGCAGTCGATCAGTTTCGACAAGATCACCACGATTTTCACCAGCCGTGATACTGAAGATCCGCTGTCGGCGGCGCGGGAAGCGCTCTCGCAGGTTGCCGGAGTCGGCTATTCCGCGCTGCGCAGCGCGCACGAAGCGGAGTGGGGCAAATACTGGGATGCTTCCGGCATTGTCATCGAAGGGGATGATGCCGCCCAGCTTGCGCTGCGTTTCGTCACCTATCATCTGCTTATCCCCGCGCCGCGTCATGATGATGATGTCAACATCGGCGCGAAGACGCTTTCCGGCTTCGGCTACAAGGGGCATGTCTTCTGGGATACCGAGCTGTTCATCCTGCCGCCTCTGACGTTCACGCAGCCGGAGATCGCCCGCAACCTGCTCATGTATCGCTATCACCGCCTCGAAGGGGCGCGCCGTAAAGCCAGAGACAATGGCTTTGAAGGCGCGATGTATCCCTGGGAAAGCACCGATACCGGTGAGGAAACCACGCCGCAGTGGTCAGACCCACAGCCGGATGGCAGCCGTATCCGCATCTGGACGGGCGACAGCGAGCAGCATATCTCGACGGATGTCGCCTATGGTGTGCTTCAGTACTGGCGCTGGACCGGCGATGATGAGTTCCTGACCCGCTACGGCGCAGAAATCGTGCTCGACACGGCAGTTTTCTGGGGCAGCCGGGTTGAAGAAAAGAATGGTCGCTATGAGATCTGGCAGCAGATCGGACCAGATGAGTATCACGAGAATATCAACAACAGCGTCTTCACCAATCGGCTGGTCGTCTGGCATCTGGAAGAAGCGCTGAAACTGCTCGACTGGCTGCGTGCCCATGCGCCGGATGACGCCGCCCGCCTGATGGCTTCGCTCGATCTCAACAATCATCGCCTTGCTCGCTGGCGGGACATTATTGCGCGCATGTACATCCCGTTCGACGAAGCCCGGCAGATCCACGTGCAGTTTGACGGCTTTTTCGACCTCGAATATGTGCCTGTGCCGCATTATGAGCCGCGCACGGCAAGCGTGCAGGCCATTCTGGGGCATGCGCGCAGCACCCAGACGCAGGTCATCAAGCAGGCGGATGTCGTCATGCTGATGGCGCTGCTGGGCGAGTCGCTCGCGCCCAGGGAAATCCTTCTCAACAACTGGGCGACCTACTATCCCCGCACGGATCACGGCTCATCGCTGAGTCCAGCCGTTCATGCATGGGTGGCTGCCCGGCTGGGGCTGGATGATGTCGCCTACCACATGTTCGAACACGCCGCCGGCATCGACCTCAACGACAACAAGGGCAACGTCCGTGATGGCATCCACGGAGCCGCCTGCGGAGGACTTTGGCAGGCAGTGGTGCTCGGTTTCTGCGGTCTCCGCCAGACGGAGAACGGCCTCTCGCTCGACCCACGCCTTCCGGCTCACTGGAAGCGGGTCGCCTTCAATGTGTGCTATCGAGGGAAGGACATTCATTTCGACGTGCCCAATCCCCTTATGGCTGCTCCCGCAGCGCGCGGGAGTCAATAAAACGCGCTACTCGTGGGTTCAAGTTAATGGTTTAAAGGAGTTGTACCATGCGTAAATTCCGCTTCTTGACTTTGGTGATGGCGCTGCTGCTGCTGGTCATGTCCGGCGCGCTCGTCTCCGCACAGGACGAAGTCACTCTGACGCTGGCGGGCTGGTCATCCAACCCCGCTGAAGACGCTGCTCTCCGGGCTGCGCTCGATCTGTTCCAGGAACAGAATCCCGGCGTGACGGTGAACTTCATCCCCTCGCCGGATCACACGCTGACGATGCAGACGGCGTTCGCCAGCGGTGACTATGCTGAAGTCTTCTATGTCGATAGCTCGCGTCTGCCGGACTGGGCAACTGCGGGCGTTGTCGCCCCCGCCGGGGACAATATTGAGGATGTCGGCGGCTACTATCCGTCGCTGATCGATGTTTTCACGATCGACGGCACGCTCTACTGCCCGCCGAAGGACTTCTCGACGATGGCGCTTCAGTACAACCGCGATCTGTTTGACGCGGCTGGTATCGAATATCCGACTGCCGACTGGACCTGGGATGACCTGCGCGCCGCAGCTGAAGCCACCAGCGCCGCCACCCCCGGTATCGTCGGTCTGGTCACCCCGCCGAACCTTGAGCGCTGGCTGCCGTTCCTGTATCAGGCAGGCGGCGCTCTGTTCGATGACGAAGGCAATTTCGTTTTCGACAGCGATGCAACGCGTGAGGCGCTCGGTCTGTATATCGGCATGGTCAATGACGGTATCGCCGGACCGCCTTCGGCAGTGGATGCCGGCTGGGGCGGTGAAGCCTTCGGTGAGGGTCGCGCTGCCATGGCGATGGAAGGCAACTGGGTCATCCAGTTCCTGCTGGAGAACTATCCTGAACTCAACTGGGGCGTGACCGAACTGCCCGCCGGGCCGGCTGGAAAGGCGACCATGGCGTTCACCGTGTGCTATGGCGTGGCGGCGGATAACGATCACCCCGAAGAGTCGTGGGCACTCGTCAACTTCCTGACCGGTCCTCAGGGGGCGCAGTTTGTCGCTGAGAGCAGCTTCGGCCCGATGCCGGCGCGCCCGGAAGCCGCTGAAGCTTACCTTGAGACGTGGGTTCCGCGCGCTGAAGGGACCAGCTTCAACCCGGCAGATGTTCAGGCCTTTGTCGCCGGTGGCGATTATGCCTATCGCTGGCAGCTTCCGGTCGGCTTCCAGCAGTTCACGGATGCCTTCAACGCCGCGCTTCAGCAGGCCTTTGACGGGCAGGCGAGCGTTGATGACGTGATCTTCGAAGCGTCGCTGGTTGCTGAGGAACTGCTCTCTCGTTAGCATTTCCTTAACGCATCGCAGGTTGGCGGCCGTGCAGGCTGCGTATCCGTCGTGGATGGATGCGCAGCCTCACGGACTGCCGGCTGATGCGTATCAGGCCAGCGCTCGTTTTGCTCCCGGCGGTGACCAAAAATTAGAGGAAAAATCTCATGGCGCTACCGACGACAGCATCGACTGGGGCGGCAGGGAATGTGAAGACCATGGCGCAGCGCAAGCGGGAAGAAGCGCTGACGGGTTACACCTTCCTCGCACCGGCAATGATAGTTTTTATGGTTTTTCTGGTCATTCCGATCTTCTTCGCCGTGTATATCAGCCTGACGGACTGGAACGGGATCACGCCGCTCGCGTCCGAGAATGCCTATAACTATGTTGGGCTGGATAATTACAACCGGCTGCTGTTCCAGCAGGGCATCAGCCAGCGGGATTTCTACACGGCGTTCAAAAATACGGTCTATTTCGTCCTTGGCGTTGTGCCGACGCAAACGGTGCTGGCGCTGCTGCTGGCGGTCATCGTCAATCAGCGCTGGCTCAAGGGGCGCGGCGCATTCCGTACCGCGTTCTATTTCCCTTCGATCACGTCCTCGGTGGTCATCTCGCTGATCTTCATGTGGATGTTTACGCGCGGTGGGCTGATCAACACGCTGATAGGTGGCCTGGCCCCAAACTACACCAATGTAGACTGGCTGAACGACTCCAACGGGTTGATTCATAACTTCCTCGGCTTGTTCGGGATCACGCGGCAAACCGTTGGCGACTGGGCTTCAACGCGAGTCGCCAGCCTGACGCTCTGGGAGTGGATCAGCGGCCCCAGCGTGACGATGTTCACCATCATGGTGCTCAATACCTGGACGACGATCGGCACGATGATGATCATCTTCCTCGCCGCGCTCCAGGGTATCCCCTCGCACGTGTATGAGGCGGCGAGTGTGGACGGGGCGACAGGATGGCAGGCGTTCCGCAAGATCACCGTGCCGCTGCTGAGACCGACGACGTTCTTCGTCATCACGCTCGGCTTGATCGGCACTTTCCAGGTATTTGACCAGATCTTCGTGATCTCCAGCGGTGGACCGGCGAAAACGACGCTGACGATCGCCTACATCGTCTATCAGAACGGCTTCCAGAACTCATCGATGGGGCTGGCTGCGGCGACGGCGATCATCCTGTTCGTCATCATCTTCGTATTCTCGATGCTTCAGCGGCGCATCACCAGCGACCGCGCAGCAGGATAGAGAGAGGGACGACTGATGACTGCAACCACCATTGTTGAAAGCCCGCAGGCGCTTTCCAACCCGCTGCGCCGGCTGATCCCGATCATCGGCATCTCGGTGCTGGTTTTCTTCGCCCTGGTACAGACCATGCCGTTCGTGCTCACGATCGCCAATTCGTTCAAGTGTCTGCCCGCCGTTCAGCAGAACCCGACCTCGTTCATCCCGCTGCCGCCCTTCGGCGTGGACTGCCGGACGGCTACCGGGGCGTCGCGCCCGGCGGCGGAGACGAGCAACGCGCTGACATTCAACCCCGCGATGGAAGGCTATTCCGAGCTGAGTACCTTCCCGTTTGGGCGCTGGTTCGTCAACTCGGCCATCTATGCCGTCGCCGTGACCGTCCTTCGTCTGATCTTTGACTCGATGGCGGGCTATGCGCTGGCGAAGATCAAATTTGCCGGCAGCCGCCTGATGTTCTTCCTGATGCTCGGCACGATGATGATCCCCGGCATCGTACTGCTCATCCCGCGTTTCATCGTCCTCAAGCAGTTGGGGCTGCTGAACTCGTATCAGGGCGTGATCTTCGCGCTGGCGGCGGATGCCTTCGGGATCTTCCTGATGAAGCAGTTCTTTGAGTCGATCCCCGATGAAATTGAGGAAGCCGCCCAGGTGGACGGCGCGAACCGGTTTGTCACGTTCTTCCGGATCGTGCTGCCGATGGCGACGCCGGCGCTGACCGCGCTGGCGATCTTCAGCTTCCAGGGCACGTGGAACAACTTCATGGATGTGCTGATCATCATCGGTGGCAATCCTGACCTGCAAAATGTACCTTTAGGGTTAGCGCTGCTGCGCGGCCAGTTTGGAGATACCCTGCGCTGGCACACCTTCCTTGCGGGGGCGGTGCTGGCGACTGTGCCGATGGCGATCATCTTCTTCGCTCTCCAGCGCTACTTTGTGGAAGGCGTCAGTTACAGCGGGCTGAAAGGTTAGGATGTTCAAGGGTCTGCGGGCGTGGTGGCGCGGTCTGCGTCATCTCAATCATCGCGGCTACATCTACATCTGGGGGAATATCCTCTGGTTTGTGCTGTCGCTGCCGCTGATCACCGCGCCTGCGGCCTGGGCAGGGCTGATGCGCCTCAGCCATACTGCCTATCACGATCCCGGTGTGACGCTCGATGCCTTCTGGGAAGGCTTTCGCGAACACTGGAAAGCAGGCATTGGCATTGCGCTCTTCAACGGCGTGCTGCTGCTGATGACGACCGTCAACCTGAGCAGCACCCGCGATCAGGTCGGGTTCGGCATCGATCTGCTGCGCGCGATGTGGATCCTGAGCGTTGTGCTGGCGCTGACGATCCAGCTTTACATGTGGCCGATCTATTACAGCATGGAGCAGCCCAACATTCGCGGCGCGCTGCGCAATGCGGCGGTCATGCTCTGGCTGGAGCCTGCCTTTACGCTGGGGTTGTGGATCGGCATCGTGCTGGTGCTGCTTTTCAGTACCGTTTTTGTCGTGGCATGGCTGCTGATTGCAGGCAGCGCGCTGGCATCGATTGCCAACAGCGCCGTCATCGACCGGCTGGCGGCGGCGGGCTATCGAACCCCGATCGTCAGCGCCGATGAAAACGTGCCGGAATTTATCGAATAGGTTGTTCACTGCGGCAGGAAGCCCTGCCGTGGTTTTCAACGGGCTGCCCCAAGCCGACACCCCGCCATGCTGATGGAACCGCAGACCCATCAGCGCGGCGGGGTCACTGTGTGTTTTTCGTCTGCGTACCGCTGAGGAATGGAATGGCTCTCGATATTCGCGCCCTGATCTTCGATCTCGATGGTGTGATCACGGACACGGCTGAACTGCATTACCGCGCATGGAAACAGCTCGCCGATGAGGAACGCATCCCATTCACGCGGGAAGACAATGAGCAGCTCCGCGGCGTTTCCCGCCGGGAAAGCCTGAACCGTATCCTCAGGGGACGCCCGATCGATGAGCCGACCGCGCAGGCATGGATGGCGCGCAAGAATGCCTACTATCTGGAATTCCTCAAAGGCATCACCCCGGCAGATATCCTGCCCGGCGTGGTCGATTTTCTGACCAGCGCCCGCAGCAGAGGATTAAAGCTCGCGCTCGGTTCCGCCAGCCGCAACGCCCGTGAAGTGCTGGAGCGGCTGGATATCCTCTCGCTGTTCGACGTGATCGGGGATGGGCACAGCGTCGTCAACAGCAAGCCCGCGCCGGATCTGTTTCTGTGGGCGGCCGGGGGATTAGGCGTCAACCCCGCGCATGCAGTTGTGTTTGAGGATGCCGAAGCTGGCATTGATGCGGCGCTGGCAGGCGGGTTCTGGACAGTGGGGATCGGCAGCGCCAATGTCGGCCATGCCCACATCCTCGCGCCGGGTGGGCTGGCAGAACTGACGGTCGATTTGCTGCTGGAAAAACTCAGCCTGGCGGCGGGCTAGCAGTCTCGCGGATCACCAGACGCGGCGTGATCAGCCGCATCGACGGCTCAGACGGCGCATCCTTGCTCAAGAGCAGCTCCAGCATCGCCATGATTTCTGCGCTGATTTCGCGGATCGGCTGGTGCAGCGTCGTCAGCGCAGGGCGCAGGTACTGGCTCATATACATGTCGTCAAAGCCGATCACCGACAGCGTTTTGCCCGGCACGAAACCGAATTCTTCTGCGCCGTGCATCACGCCGACCGCGACCAGATCGCTGACAGCGATGACGGCTGTCGGCTGCTGATCGATGGGCAGGCTGCTCCAGTGGGCGACGGCATTCCGTCCGGCAGTCTCGTTGTTCTCGCCGCGCAGCAGCAGATCCTCACTCGTGTTCAGCCCATGCGCATGCAGCGCTTCCAGGTCGCCCTCGACGCGATAACTTCCTGAAATTGAGTCTTCAGGCCATGCGATCATGCCGATGCGCCTGTGCCCCAGCGAGATCAGATATTCCACCGCCTCGCGCACGCCCGCGCGCCCATCGGTATCCACGCACGGAAACTGCCAGTTCGGATTGGCGCGCCCGAAGCTGACGAACGGGAATTCCCGGTCGAGCAGGAAGCGGATGCGCGGATCGTTGACCTCAGTGCTGGCGATCACAAAAGCATCGACGCGCCCGGTCTGGATCAGTTCCTGGTATACCGGCAGCGGATCCTCGCGCGGGTAGGTGAATGTCAGCAGATGATAGCCGAGCGCTTCTGCTTCCTGCGCCAGGTAATAGGCAAAACGATCCAGCACCGGGTTGACCTGATCCGGCGGCAGCAGATGCCATGCATAGCCGATCAGCCTGCTCTGGCTCGATTTCAGGTTGCGACCGTTGATATTCGGGCTGTAGCCGACTCGTTTGACGGCGTTCAGAACCTGCTGGCGGGTATGCGGAGGGATATTCTGATCTTTTTTATTCAGCACGTAAGAGACGGTGGCGATGGAGACCCCCGCTTCTCGTGCGACATCCTTAATCGTGGGCATACTGGCTTCCGGGCACGGTATGACGTACTGCTTTCGAGTGATGATACCACAGGGATGACAACTCTGTGCTTTAAATTCTTTCAGAAATTTACGCGGGTTTGCAAATCATTACGGGGCGTTTCACCCTGTGAAAAATCGTCGAAAAAACTGAACGCTGACTGAGAAAGCTTCGCCTGAGGTAAGACTTTCAGCTATGGTTGTGATCTGTACAGATGAACCCCAATCCGTGTTATTTCAGAGAGTATGCCCTGATGATGACCCACACCCGACCGGAAATGACGGCTATCGATGCCCTGATGTCTCACGTCAGCATCCGTGAATACACCGATCAGCCGGTCGATGACGCCGTGCTTCAGCGAATCCTGGATGCCGCCCGCCGCGCCCCGACCTCATCTAACACCCAGACCTACAGCATCGTCGTGGTGCGCGATGCCGAGACCAAACGCCAGCTTGCAGAGCTGACCGGTCAGCAGAAGCATGTCGAGACGTGTGCGGTCTTCCTTGCGTTCGTCGCCGATCTTTCACGGCTGAAGCGCGCAGCGGCATTACATGGTACAGTGCCCGTGATCAACACAGAACTGAGCATGGTGGCGATCGTCGATGCTTCGCTGGTGGGCATGGCGGCGCAGGTCGCCGCCGAGTCGCTGGGGTTGGGCACGGTCATGATCGGTGGGGCGCGCAATCAGCCGGAAGCGATCGCCCGCCTGCTCAACCTACCGCAGGGCGCGTTTGTCGTCTATGGCATGTGTCTCGGCTATCCGGCAGAGGTTCCGCCGCAGAAGCCGCGCCTGCCTGAAGCGGAGGTCGTCCATTACGAGCGCTACCGGCAGCCCGCCGATGACTCGCTGCTGCACGCCTATGATGCCGATCTCGCCGCCCACTACCGCGCCCAGCGCCGCACCTCGCCAGATGCTGCATGGACGGGTGTGCTGGCGCGGCAGTTCAGCCAGCCGCGGCGTCCATTTCTGCGCGCTGTGCTGGAAAAGATGGGTTTCAGCTTCAGCTAACCACGGTCACGGAGGATGATCCATGCCTG
>SZPD01000142.1 GCA_030263515.1 Anaerolineae bacterium CFX9
GGCGCGCACGCTGGCCGCGCTGGCGGGCTGCGTCATCGCTGTCAGCCTGCGCGCCCAGTTCAATGTTCCGCCAGACACAACAGACCTGATCCTGCCGGTGTTCATCCTGCTGGTCAGCAGCGGGTCATTCATCGCCACCTTTTCCATCAAGAGCCTCAGACATTGGATCATTCCGGCGGCGGCGCTGGGGGATGGCCTGCTGGCGCTCAGCCTGAGCAACCTTGCCGAGCCGCTTTTTCTGCAAAGTTTCAGCATCTGGCTGATCTTCATCATGCCTGCGCTGCTGGCAATCGCCGGGCTGGTTCGGGCGTCTCTGGTCTGGAGCGCGGCTCAGGTCGGCGGGCTGGTGATTGGAACGGCGCTCGGCGTGATCATCAGCAGTGGAACGCCCATGCTTCAGGTCATGCTCGCGGATACGCTCGTCACGTTTGCCATCATTGCCGTTTCTGCGTTCATCCTTGTGGCGGCGTATGGTCTGGAAACATACTTCGGAACGCTGCGTCATGCGCTGGCGACGACGACCGCCGAGCGTGAGCGTGAAGAATCGGCGCTGATGCAGCGCAACAAGGCGATCTATGACCTGACGTTCGCCATGACCTCCACCATTCAGTATGACAAGATCCTCGAAGCGGCGCTGGAAGCCGGGCGGCTTGGTGTGCGTTCCCCGGAACGGGATGCCCAGCATCTGGTCGCGGCTGTGCTGCTCTTTCATGCCGATGACAACCAGCTTCACATCGTTTCCGGGCGGCGTCTCAGCCGTGCAGACAATACGCAGGTGCTTCCCGGCAAACTGGGGATCCTGGCGCAGGCGCTGACTGATGCCGAACCCGTCATCGGAGGGCCGGCGGCGCGCGATCCGGAACTTCAGTATCTGACCGGTTTCAGCAACTGCCGGTCGGTTCTGTGCGTTCCCCTGCGTGCCGGCTTCGATAACTTTGGGCTGCTCGTCTATGGCAGTGACCGGTCAAATGCCTTCAGCCCGGAAGGTCTTGAGGTGCTGACTTCGATCGGTTTGCAGGCGACGATCGCCCTTCAGAATGCGCTGCTGTATCAGACCCTTCAGGAAGAAAAGGATCGCATCGTCGAAGTTGAGGAAGAAGCGCGCAAGAAGCTGGCACGCGACCTGCACGACGGTCCGACGCAGAGTATTTCCGCCATCGCGATGCGCCTGAGCTACGTCCAGAAACTGCTGACGAAGCAGCCGGAGATGGTCATCCCGGAACTGCGCAAAATTGAAGACATCGCGCGCAATACCACCAAAGAGATCCGGCACATGCTGTTCACGCTCCGCCCGCTGGTGCTGGAGACGCAGGGGCTGGCGGCGGCGCTTCAGCAGCTTGCCGAAAAGATACGGGAAACACACGGGCAGGCGGTCAACATTCGCGTCGGGCGCGATGCCGAGAACGCCCTCGACCGTAATCAGCAGGGCGTCGTGTTCTATATCGTGGAAGAAGCGATCAACAATGCCCGCAAACATGCTTCGGCCTCGCTGATCAATGTATCCGTCGTCCGGCAGGGCGAAATGTTCGTCGTCCAGATCGCCGATAATGGCGTCGGCTTTGACATGAGTTCGGTCAACAACAACTATGAGCAGCGCGGCAGCCTCGGTATGGTGAACATGCGTGAGCGGGCTGAACTGCTCGAAGGTCGTTTGCAGGTGGAGAGCATACCGGGGCGCGGCACTGTCATCACCGTGACTGCTCCCCTGCGTTCGCGGATGCCTGAGGCAGTGTCAGAGCAGTATCGCGGCACAACCCGGCTGGAGATCGCCGCCAATGAGCGTGCCGCGCGCGTAAATTTCCCTCGTCGTTGAGAAAGTGATCTGATGCCACCTTCTGATCTTGCTGCACTGCGCGGCGAACCAAGCTACGTCTGGAGAGCCGGGCAGGAACGGCGGCTGGCGATGATCGCCCGCTGGGCGAAACTTGATGGGGCGCGCGTTCTGGAAGCTGGCGGCGGCGTCGGTATGTATGCCTCGCAGATCAGCCGCCGGTACGATGCGCAGGTTGAGTGTTTTGATATTGAGCTGGAGCGCACGCTTGAAGCACGGGCAGAAATCCCGCATGCGCTGGTCGCCGCCGCGGAACATCTGCCGTATGCGGCTGATACGTTCGATACGATCATCTCCAACGAGGTGCTTGAGCATGTGGTGGATGATGCGCGTTCAATGCGCGAGATGATACGCGTGCTCAAGCCCGGTGGACGGGTTGTGGTTTTCGTGCCCAACCGCTGGTATCCGTTCGAAACACACGGCTATTACCGTCATGGCGAGTACCGATTCGGCAATATCCCGCTCATCAACTATCTGCCGGATCGCTGGCGTAATCAGTTAGCGCCGCATGTGCGCGCCTACACTCGCCGAGGGCTTCTGCGGTTGTTGGGTGGCACGCCGAGCCGAGTGATCGAACACCGACGCATCTTCGGCGGCTATGATAATATCATCGCCCGCTTCGGAAGCGCCGGGCGCATCGTGCGAAACACGCTGCACAATCTGGAAGGGACGGCCTTCGACCGCGTCGGGCTGTCCCATTTTCTGGTCGTGGAGAAATGTTAGCTAGGTGCTTGCGCCATCCACCCACACGGGCAGATGACCCAGCGCCACCACCCCTGTCCAGCGAGCGCGATCGCCTTCAGTGAAGATCGCCGCCTCAGCAACGACCTGCGCGTGCGCCTTGTCCATGATCAGCCGCATCCCCTGAAGGGTGCTGCCGGTTGAGATTACGTCGTCTACCAACACCACGCGCTTGTTGACCACCGCAGCACGGTCTTTTTCATCGAGATACAGCGTCTGCGGCTCTCCGGTTGTGATGCTGAGCGTTTCTGAGCGCAGGACATCCCCCATATACGGCTTGAGCGATTTGCGCAGCACCACATAGGGCTTGCGGGTTTCCACAGAGAGCGCATACGCGAGCGGGATCGCCTTAGCTTCAGCCGTGACGAGCATGTCATACTCATATGAGGCAAGTTTGTCTGCCAGTTCCATGCTCACCGCCTGCACAAGCTCCGTATCGCCGAGGATGTTCAGGATGGCAATCCGAACGCCCGGCTTGATCGCGAACAGGCGAAGCTCACGGCGGACGCCCGCGACTTCTATCGAGTAAGTGTCGTGTGTGGAACTCATGGATTTTCTCCGTGCGGCTCGCAATGGCTGGCAAAACGCCGCTGATTGTACCACACGTGACCCGTGTCCGTCAGACGGCGTAAGGCTCTGGCACGAGCTGCCCATCGACCAACACCAGCATGCGGTCGGCACGCTGGGCCAGCGCCTGATCATGCGTGACGATCACGACGGTTGTACCCGCCGTCTGACGGATCTGCCCCAGCGCCTGAAGCACATTTGCGCCCGACTCACGATCCAGGTTGCCGGTCGGTTCATCCGCCATCAGCAGCGGTGGATTATTTGCCAGAGCGCGGGCGATGGCGACTCGCTGCTGCTGACCGCCGCTGAGTTCAGTGGGGCGGTGGTGTGTGCGGTCGCCCAACCCCAGCAGGTTGAGCAGCTCACGCGCGCGTTTTTCCGGGTTGAATTTGGGCTTGCGAGCAAACTGGATCGGCAGGGCGACGTTCTCCAGCGCAGTCAGCGTGGGGATCAGATTGAAGAACTGAAAGATGAAGCCGATCTTTTCGTTGCGGATTTCGGTGAGCTGGTCTTCGTTCATGCGAGAGATATTGACGCCATCGATCTCGATCGTGCCGCTGCTCGGTTTATCGAGACCGCCGATCAGCCCCAGCAGCGTACTCTTGCCGCTGCCGGATGGGCCTACGATGCTGACGATCTCTCCGCTGTAGATGTCGAGATCGACGCCGCGCACAGCGTGGACGACCGTATTGCCGAGCGGCAGGTTTTTCGTCAGTCCGCGTGTGCGGATGACGACTCGCGGATCATGGTTCGGGTTGAACGCCATGCAGGCTGCTCCCCATAAAGGTTATCAAACGGGCACTGTGTCTGATACGAACAATCGCTCGTCAGGGTTGCAGCCTGACGAGCGTCGTCATACGGGGATCATTATAGCGGGCAATACTGCGGAGTTGAAAGCCGGACTAGCGTTCGCTGCTCTCTTCGTCGTGCGGGCTGGCGTGCGGCGCGCTTTCGGAAGTATTCGAATAGCCATTGTCGTGGAAATCCATCCAGCGGCGATAGAGCATACGGAAGGCGATCAGGATATCGGACGTGGTGAGAATGCCGACCAGCGTTTCCGAGCGCACTACGGGCAGGCAGCTCACATGATGAGTCAGCATCAGACGCGCGGCTTCTTCAGCGTTGGCGGTCGGCTCGATCACGATCGGCGCAGGCGTCATCAGCATACGAACCGGCAGATTGATGATCTGCTCGCGGGTCTGCCAACTGGCACGCTGGAGCGTGGGAATATTGAGCGCAGCACGGCAGTCCCGCTTGGTGATAATGCCGACGAGCTGTCCCTCATTATTCATGATCGGAAGATGATGGAAGTGATTGGTATCCATCAGTTCCAGCGCGTCACGCAGCGTCTGATGCTGTTTGAGCGTGACGGGCTTGGTCGTCATGATCTCCGAGACGAGCATGCACTGTCCTTATTCGCTGGCAACAGCCGGTTTGCGAGACTCGACCAGCAGACGGAAGATATCAGACTCCGTGATCACGCCAACGACATGCATCTCATCATCGACGACCGGCAGGCCGCTGACACGGCGATGGAGCATGATCTCGGCGGCGTCCACGATGCTGTTATCCGGCTTGACCGTCCAGACCTTGCGCGTCATCACTTTTTCGACCGTGAGCTGGCTCCACAGGTAATTCAGTTCCCAGATACTCAGGCTGGTGGCGTCTGACGGGCTTGCCTCGCGGATATCTCCAAGCGTGACGATGCCGACCAGTTTGCCGCCTTCCATGACTGGCAGACGACGGATGCCATATTCCTTCATCTTCTGGTGTGCATGGCTGATCAGTGTCAGAGGTGAGACGGTGATCACCGGGCTGGTCATGCGATCGCTCACCTTCACGTTTTCCAACATAGCACATTCCTCCCCTGGGCTTGGCGTTCGGCAACTGCCCCAAGCATACGACAGAGAGGCTGGACGTTGGTCATACGGATCGCGTGATGTTTGTGAGGTGAATCACGCAGTAGGCAGTGTGGGCAGGGTGATGGCGATGGTGGTTCCCTGTTTGGGCGAGCTGTGCACGTCAGCCGTTCCGTGCAGCAGGCGCGCCCGTTCGAGCAGATTGCGCAGTCCAAGCCCGCGCTCTGTCGATCGGTTGAGCGCCGCGATGTCGAACCCACGCCCATTATCCTGAATCGTCAGGTAGAACTTCTTGTCATTTTCATCAGCCGTGATCACAAGCCGCGATGCTTCTGAATGACGGATGACATTGCTGACGGCTTCCATCACCATCTGGCAGATCGCTTCTGTATTCGTTGGGGAGAAGGGCATCGGCGTATGCGGCGCATTGAGCTGAACCTCCATGCTGGGCGGCACGTGAAGACGATTCAGGACACTTTGCAGGCATTCGCGGATCGTTTCCTTGTTGGGATCTCGTGTCTTCAGGTTGAGGATGTAGCTGCGGATGTCATCAATGACCGCATTCAGGTTTTGCGTGGCGGTTCGCAGCGCTTCCGGGTCGGTGCTGCCGGTGACGCGCAGCAGCTCCAGATGCATCCCGATAGCGTAAAGCGACTGGATCACGCCGTCATGCAGCTCCATGCTGATCCGTTCACGTTCCTCCAGCAGGGTCAGGCGCTGCGATTGTTCACGGATCTGCGCGCCGGCGATCGCCAGGGCAGCATATCCGGCGATCGTCTCGATCAGCCATTGATCATTCTCATCAAATGGCAGCCCGTCCTTCCGGTCGGTCAGGTAGAGCATGCCGAAGAGCTGCATCCCGACCTGAATCGGGACTCCAAGAAAGCGCTCCATCGCCGGATGATTGGGCGGAAACCCGATCGAAGCCGGGTGCGACTGAATCCGGTCAACGCGGATCGGTTTGCGCGTGTGCATGATCTCACCGAGCAGCCCGCGCCCTTCAGGAAGATGACCGATATGTGATGCTTCTTCCTTGCTCAGCCCGCTGAACTTGAAGTACTGAAGTCCGCCCTCCCCATCGGGGATACCCAGAGCGGCATATTTCGCGCGGACGAGTTCACGCGAGGTGTCGGCAATTCGTTCCAGCACCTCGCCGATGGTACTGGCTTCGGCGGCATACATCACCCCCGTCGCGATATCCTTCAACTGAGTCAGGAGTGATGACACGGGTTTTCCCTGATGTTCGTCAATCGCGTACCGATTGAATGCTGATATACTCTGTCTACGCAAGACTGTATCCTGAACAATTTTTTCGCAGCTAGTGTAACGCCGAATTGGCTTCTGAGCGAGTGCCCGGCGGGAAAGTGACGTATGCCAACGATGTCCAGCACAATACGAATTCTGGTTGCAGATGATCATGCAGTTGTGCGCGCCGGGCTGCGCGCTTTGCTGGAACATCAGGGGCATTTCAAGGTCGTCGCTGAGGCTTCAACCGGAGAAGAAGCCATTGCCCGTGCCCAGGAACACCGGCCCGATGTTGCTGTGCTGGATATTCGCATGCCCGGCGTATCCGGCATCGAGGCCTGCCGGCAGATCGTACAGACGGTCGAAGGCTGCCGGGTGATCATGCTCACGTCGTATGCCGAGGATGAACTGCTCTTTGCCGCCATCCAGGCGGGCGCATCAGGTTACGTGCTCAAACGGATCGGCGACAACGAACTTGTTCAGGCAGTTGAGCGCGTCAGCCGCGGCGAGGGCATGCTCGACCCGGCGATGACCTCGACGGTGTTCATGGAAATGCGCAAGGCAACCCAGGCACAGCATGCCGCCGCATTTTCGGAGCTGACGCCTCAGGAACTGGCTGTGCTGGCGCTCGTTGCCGAAGGAATGACGAATCGCCAGATCGCCGTCAAGCTGTATCTGGGTGAAGGCACGGTGCGCAACTACGTCAGCAGCATTCTGGCGAAGATTGGTGTCTCCAATCGGGCGGAGGCCGCAGCTTACGCCGTCCGCAACAATATCAGCGAGATCGTTCCGCCCAGCAGTTCTGGCAGCCAGTCCTGAAAAATGTGACGCCCCTCAACCCGGTGGTGCTGGATTGAGGGGCGCACGGAGAGAGAAGAGAGCCACCGCAGCGGCTGCCTGCCGGTGAGACTACCCCTTGGCAGAAGCTGCGCTTTCCTGCGTTGCACGTAATTCTTTCTGGCGATCCAGATTGGGCACGACGAATACCGGAACCCCTGCGTTGGCAAGCACCTTGTTGGTGATGCTGCCGAACAGCAGCCGCCCAACCCCCGATCGGCCATGTGTGGACATCACGATGGCATCCACGCCCAGCGCCTGGGCGCGCAGTCCGATCACTTCGGAGGGTTCGCCTGCCTCCACCTCGTAGATGACTGTGGCTTCAGTTTCCTCGCGCAGGTGATCCGCCAGCCGATCAAGATAATCCTGCGCGATCTTGAGGGCGTCGTTCATTCCCGTCTCATACTGTGGGATCATCGGCGCGGGGGAAGGATAGAAATCGTAGATCGGGAACTGGGGGACCTGCACGACCGACAGCAGGATGATCCGGCTTTCAGGGCCGACCAGCTTCAGCGCATAGTCAACAGCGGACTCTGCCAGTTGGGAACCATCGAGTGGAACAAGAATCGTTTTCAGCATGACCAAGCACTCCCCGAACTTTGCTGATAACTGCTTTCATTATCGCACCGTTCGGGGAATGCCAGTTAGTGCCATGTGTCGTCGAGCGGCAAGACGTTTGACACGTTCAGCGTGAGGTGACCGGTTCCTGCATGTACACTGGGGACAGCCAGTCGCGATAGCGGGGAACACGACCAGCGACCACATCGAAGAACAGGTCGCGGATCTGCCGGGTGATCGTGCCCATCCGGCCTGAGCCGATCGGGCGATGTTCCACGCGGGCGACGGCCGCGACCTGAATGCCGGTTCCACACAGGAAGATCTCGTCGGCGATATAAACCTCGCTGTGATCGATATTGCGTTCGACGACATCGACGTTCAGTTCTTCCCGGAGCAGATCGATCACCGATTTACGCACAATGCCTTCCAGCACGTCGGACTGCGGCGGCGGTGTATAGACCACGCCTTTGCGCACGATGAAGATATTCGCTGCGCTGGCTTCGGTCACGTGACCTTCCTGGTTGAGCACCAGCGCTTCATCATAACCGGACAGAATGGCGTCTGACTTGATCAGCGCCGAATTGGCATATGCGCCCGTGATTTTTCCGCGCGCAGGAATGGCATTGTCATCGACGCGCCGCCACGCAGAGAAACACACATGCGCCCCGTCCTCATTGTCGATATATGAGCCGAACGGGACAGCAAACATCGTGAAGGCGTCTTCGACATCGTGCAGCCGGACGCCGATCATTTCGGTGGATTTGTATGCAAGCGGGCGGATATACGCGTTCTGCCGGAAGCCTTCTGCACGCAGCAGATCAGTCGTGATCCGCGCCAACTGCTCGGCAGTGTAGGGCAGGGTGATCCGCATCAGGCTGGCGGACTGAAGCAGCCGTTCGTAATGGTCGATCGGGCGAAAGATGAACAACTGCGCTTCGTCCTCATTCCAGTAGGCGCGCAGGCCGCCAAACACGCCGGTTCCGTAATTCAGCGCGTGAGTCATCACGCCGACCTTTGCCTGTTCGATCGGCACGATCTGCCCATCAAAAAATGCGTATTTTGGTTTTCCCTGAACCGCCATGACCACTATCTCCCCATATAACGTCCATTCCGGACTGATGGACGGCATTATCAGACCGCATAAAAGCCGTGTCTATGTCCATTGCATAACCACCTAGCTGCCTGCGCTGAACCAGAGCGGAGACAGCGCCATCAGCACCAGCGCAGGCAGCCAGAGCGCGCCGAGCCATTTCATTCGGCGGGGGGCAGCTTCCGCTACAAACAGCAGTCCGCAGATCACGACGGAGGATGCCACCCGATAGGCAGCCAGTTGATCCTGCCAGCTTACATCCGGCATGAAGAAGACGAACCCTGCGCCGGCGAACATCAGCGAGTCGCCGAGGCTCAGGCTGCGCCTTCTCAGCACGCGCACAGCCGCCGCCGCGAACAGTACGACCGATGGGATGACGAGGAACAGAAGCAGAAAGACGAACTCAGCCGGAAATTCTGACGGAGATACGCTGAAGAAGCCGTTCAGCGGCAGGAAGCGAATGCCACGGGCTGCCGGATAGATGGTCGGCAGTGTGCCGAACCAGCCCAGCATGATCAGCCACCACACCCCGAATGCCAGCGCCGGGCCGCCTAAGATCAGCGCTGCCCAGCGCCCCTGTCGCTGGCTGAGCGCGTGCAGCGCCAGCCCAGCCGCAAAGATCAGCCCCAGTTCTTTGGTCAGTGTGGACAGGATCAGCAGGGCGATCGTCCACCTCATCCGCTGATGGATGTAGGCAGTGATCGCGCCGAGGGCGAGCGCGAAACACAGCGGTTCGCTGAGGTTGAGCCGGACGCCGAACTGCCCGCCGATCCACAGCCCGTAGATGAGGCCTGCAAGCGCCGGCCCCCGACAGAGGACGGCCAGATAGGCGATCAGCGCAGCTCCGGCGCTGTGCGCCGCAATGTTGATCGCGACCATCACCCACGGGAGCAGGTCGCCGTTTCCCAGGCTCAGCGCCCGGCTGAGCGCCGGGTAGAGAATGCGCTGAAAGCGGAGCGCGGCCCCGTCCATGAGCGGCTGTGACGCTGCGCCGTCGCGGGCGATGTAGTAGGCGAACTGCCCATCATAACCCTTTGTGCCTTCCGGATCGCCTTCAGAGAAGCGTGTGCCGAGGACGGCGAAGGCGAGCGGCCCCTGATCGAGCGAGTTCATGGCGATCAGGCACAGGCTGGTGGTGATGAGCGCCACCAGCAGCCCCACGTACAGGGCGCTGCGGCGAGCGCGGTCAGAGCGCAGGGTGTCGGCAGTCGTTTCCACAGATGGAGACTCCCTCAGGCAGGAAATCAAAACCGGGCGTCAGCCCGGTCTCAATCATGCGCATTGTGCGCGAATATGCAATTGTTGTTTGCTGTTTGCCTAGCTGAGATAGTCGCGCAGGTTGTGTGCCAGGCGTGGATGACGCAGGCGGCGCAGCGCTTCCTTCTCAAGCTGACGAATGCGCTCGCGGCTCAGGCCAAACTTGTTGGCGATCTCTTCGAGCGTGTGCGGCTCGCCGCCACCGAGGCCGAAACGGAGCCGCAGGATATGGCTCTGGCGCGGCGTCAGCTCGCTCAGAACTTCCTCAATGGTCTCCTGAAGCAGGTGCTGGGTTGCCGATTCTACCGGGCTGGGCGAGTCCTGATCTTCGATGAAATCGCCGAATTCGCTGTCGCCGTCATCGCCAACCGGGCGTTCGAGCGCGATGGCGTGCTGGCTCGCATCCATCATGCTGCGGATGGTGTCGGCAGGCAGGTCCATCTCCATGGCGATCTCTTCCGGCGCGGGACGACGCCCCAGGCTCTGTTCGAGATTCTGCGCGATGCGGTACATCTGGCGGATGCGCTCGGTCATGTGCAGCGGGATGCGGATCGTGCGCGTCTTCTGTGCCAGCGCGCGCGTGATCGCCTGGCGGATCCACCACGTCGCATACGTGCTGAAGCGGTTGC
>SZPD01000143.1 GCA_030263515.1 Anaerolineae bacterium CFX9
GATGAGAATTCCGACGGCTTCGCTGACCACAGCCGTATAATCGGATCAAGCGATGTACTGGAATTGGACAGGGCTGTTTAAGTTATGGATAGCACAATTCAGGGCAAGACGGTTCTCATCACCGGGGCGACCAATGGCATCGGCAAGTTCACAGCGCTAGCGCTGGCAAAACAGGGCGCGCGCGTCGTCATCGTCGGGCGCAGCGAGGAAAAACTGCGGCTGACGGCGCAGGCCATTCAGTCTCTCAGCAGCGCAGATGTGCGCACGCTCCGGGCAGACCTTTCATCCATCGCGGACATTCGTGCGCTGGCAGAGGCGTATCGCCAGCAGTTCGACCGGTTGGATGTGCTGATCAACAATGCGGGCGGCTTCTTCTTCGACCGCCGGGTAAGCGCAGACGGCTTCGAGATGACTTTCGCGCTCAACCACCTGAGCTACTTTCTGCTGACCAACCTGCTGCTGGATGTGCTGAAGGCAAGCGCGCCAGCCCGCATCCTCAACGTCTCGTCCGACGCGCACCGGGGCAGCCGGGGGATCAACTTCGAGCGGCTGGGCTATGGGAGCGCGGGCTTCAGCGCCTACAGCGACAGCAAGCTGATGAACCTGCTCTTTACCTACGAACTGGCACGGCGGCTCCAGGGAACAGGCGTGACCGCCAATGCGCTGCATCCGGGTCTGGTGGCAACCGGATTTGGCATGAATAACAACGTCTTCGTTCGCGGCGCGCTGCTGATCATGCGCCCGTTCTCGCGCACACCGGAGCGCGGCGCAGACACGAGCATCTATCTGGCCGCCTCTCCGCAGGTGGAAGGGATCAGCGGGCAGTATTTTGTCGATCGTCAGGCGGTGCGGTCGTCTGCCGCAAGCTATGACGAAGCGGCGCAGCGTCGGCTGTGGGAACTGAGCGAGCAGATGACGGGCATGAAAGAAACGCAGTCCGCATCCATGGGCATGATAGGCTGAGGCGTTCCGATTTTATTTACAGCTCAAAATACGGCAGGCTGAGCAGCATATCGTCGATCGTATCCAGCTCCAGTGTCATGCTGGGGCGGCTGGGCAGCGCCCGCAGCCGGGGCAGAATATCAGCATAGTCGAGCTTGCCATTCGGGAAAGCGCGGTGGACATCGATCACGCCGTCGTTGTTGTTCAGGTGACAATGCACCAGATGCGGGGACATCACGTCCAGCCAGTGCTCGAAAGGGATTTTTGAGAACAGGTGCGCATGACCGACATCCAGGCAGGCGCGCAGGTGCGGATGCTGCATTTCCGCCAGCAGATCGCCGATGATCGTCGGGTCATATTCCCACATATTCTCGATCGCCAGCGTCACATCGTGTTCCCCTGCAAAGTCGGCGATGGGCTGCCAGAAGGTTTTATTGCGCTTGTGCCAGCCGAGACGGTAATCCTCTGTCAGGATATTGGGGATGAAGTTGGCATGCAGGATCACGATGCCCGCGCCGAGCGCCTGGGCGATCTGGATGGCATGGCGATAGCGCGCCTCGCAGGCGGCGTTGATCAGCCGATCCGGGCTGCCAGACGCCAGATCCATAAATGGCCCGTGCATGGTGAGCGGCCTGCCAGCGGCGCGGATCGGCTCCAGCAGTTCCCGGTAACGGGCAAGCTGTGCCTGCCAGTCGCCATCGAGCGTATCGGGGAACGCAAACGTCATCACTTCGATTCCCAGCCCGCGTTCCTGAGCGAGAGAGAGGCAGTCCCGGATATTTCGGTTCCCAGCGCTGAGGAGAAGTGTATCGCCCACCGATAGCCTCGATCTGTGAAGGATGTTCACACCTGATCACACAGTCTACACCGAATACGGCATCCGGTACAAACATCTTCCCTGTGGCAGCGTGCGCTAGCTGCCGGAAATCAGGCGCAGATGATCGATGATGCCGGTCAGCACTGCCCTGAACGCCGCCAGCGACTCAGCATCCGCCAGCGCCGGGATCAGCGGCACGTTCGGCTTGCGATCAGCGCGGGCATCGTCGAAGGGATCGATTCCGGCGGGCAGCAGCGCATTGAGCGACCGGATCACATCGAGACGCGCCCGACGATCGTCGTAGGGAGGGAACTCCACGAAGTAGCCGAGCGGAATCTCGACCGCGGGCTGGCGGCGATAAGCGCGCAGCGAAAACACGAGCACGCCGCCGGGGCCGACATACACATGCGCATGAAAGGCAGGTTCCTTGCGCCCGCTGAAGCTGACGTTATCCGCGTATTCGGTGGCAAACGCAAAGATCTCTCTGGCGATGCGGGCGTTCTCCGCCCCGTGCGCCTTTTCCAGATAGCGAAAGAAGTTGAGTTCGTTGGGGTTGGCAGAGAGCTTCTTCTGCTGGGTCTTGTTGAGCGAGACCGGTTCCGTCAGCGAGACGCCCCCCAGCCCGGCAAGCAGCTTTTTCATCCCGGCTTCACGCCGACGACGAAAATCGCTGTACTGCCGGTTGATCAGATAGATCGGCAGCGTGACATCCTCAAACAGCGCGATGAAGATCGGCTTCTTGAGCTTCGCCGCCATCAAAACTTCATTTTCCACCCAGTCGCTTTGGAGCGCTGCCTGCGAGAGGATGACCACCAGCGCCCCGCACTCGCGCACGCCTTTTTCGATTTCGCGCGTCCATGTCGAGCCGTCGGCGATGCTGCTCACGTCCACCCAGCAGCGATACCCGGCATCCTCAAGCCGCGTGGCGATGAATTCCGTGTATTCAGTATCGGCAGAGGCATGGCTGATGAAAAGATACGGCTGCTGCATGGGCATCCCATCCTTGGTCATGTCTTATTTTACAGCAATCCGGCGCGGCACGTCGGGAGATAGCGTGCTTCACTGCCAACCCTCATTGGAAGGTACAGAAGCCAGACACCCGTTTAGCTGAGGAAAATGCTCGCCGCCGCGCCGGCCGCGCTGGAAGTCACCTGCGATGTAACGATCTGCACGCCGCGATGCGTGGGCGACAGCGTCTGATCACGCAGGACCGCGCGCATGGAGGGGATCAGCCGATCCGCCAGCGCCAGCCCCAGCCCGCCGCTGAGGATGATCGCCTGTGGATTGAGCAGCGCCGCGCACACGATGGCCACCTGCCCGATGGCATGAACGCCGTCCGCCAGCGCCGCCAGCGCCAGCGGATCGCCTGCGTCTGCCGCAGTCAGCACATCGTGCCCCGTCAGCCCGGCATGGGAAATGAGCGGGCTGGCAGGAAAATCGCCCGCATGGGCGCGCACGCCGTTCACCAGCCCGACGCCGGAGATATACGCTTCCGGGCAGCCGCGCAGCCCACAGACGCAGAGACGCCCGCTGGCGATGATGCCGGCATGACCGATCTCGCCCGCCGCGCCGCCGCTGCCGCTGACGATCGCGCCGTTCTGCACCAGCGCCACGCCCAGGCCCGTGCCGACGGCGATCACGACAAAATCACGCATGCCGCGCGCCGCCCCGAATGCCATTTCCCCCGCTGCCAGCGCCTTGACATCATTCTGCACCTGCACGGGCAGGCTGCCGCCGAGCGCGGCGGCGATCCGCGCGGCGATCGGCGCATCCTTCAGGCGCAAATTGACCGATTCGATCACCACACCCGCCTGCGCATCGACATAGCCGGGCACGCCAACCCCGACGCCAATCACCTTCACGCCGCGCTCATCGATCAGGCGGCGAACGGACTGCGCAGCGGCGGCGGCGATGGCATCCACACCGCCATCCACGGGCGTCGCAATCCGGGACTCGGCATGAATCCCGCCCCCGGAATCAACCAGCGCCAGCGCTATTTTCGTTCCGCCGATATCCACACCGACGGCAAGCGGATCGGGCATCAGGCTACTCCGTGATCGTCACTTTGCGCAGGCTGCGCGGCGTATCCAGCGCATAGCCTTTTTCCGCCGCCAGCCGCATGGCGAAAACCTGACCGGGGATGACCGCGCAGATCGGCGACAGCCATTCCGGCATCGACGGGATCGGCATCGGGTGGCGGGACTGTGCCAGCGCCGCTTCATCATTGCTGATGACGAGCAGCTCGCCCTTCTTCTCCTTGACGCGCTCCAGAAAGTCTGCCAGCACGGGCAGCGGCTTGCCCTGCGGCGCGGCGACGATGACCGGGAACCCCGGCTCGATCAGCGCCATCGGCCCGTGACGGAAGTCTGCCTCGCTGAAGCCCTGCCCGGTGATATAGCACAGTTCCTGAATCTTCAGGCTGATCTCGAACGCCGTGCAGTAGTTGTAGCCGCGCCCGATCGTGACAAAATGGGCGATATAGGTGAAGCGGGCTGCCCAGTCTGCCACGGCTGCCGAGCGCACCAGCGTTTCCTGAACCTTCGCTGCCAGCGTCGTCAGCGCAGCGCCAAGTTCGGGCTGATCGACCAGCGCCGCCGTGATCATCGCCAGCGCTGTGAGTTCGGCGGTATAGGTCTTGGTGGCGGCCACGCTGCGTTCCAGCCCGGCAGAGAGATCGAAATGGTGATGCGCGGCATTCGCCAGCGGCGAGCCGGCGTTGTTGGTCAGGCTGATGGTGAGCGCGCCCTGTGAGCGGGCATCTTCCAGCACACGGTTGACATCTGTCGATGCGCCAGACTGCGATACGCCGATCACCACGGCGCGGCTCAGGTTGGGCGGCGCTTCGTAGAGCGTGTGCAGCGAGGGTGTCGCCAGCGCGACCGGCAGCCCGGCAAGCGCGCCCAGCGTGTACTGTGCATAGCGGGCGGCATTGTCTGATGTGCCGCGCGCAGCGATATGAACGAATGCCGGATTGAAGCCGCGAATGGCAGCGGCGATCCGGCGGGCAGTCTCTGCCTGCTCCGTCAGCAGCCGCGAGACGACCTCACCCTGCTGATGGATTTCCTGTTCCAGAAATGAGGTCATGCGTCTAATTCCTTTCAAAGATGATACGCCCCGCGGCGATCGTGGTGTGAACCCTGAGATCCGGCGTCAGCACGACGAGATCGGCGTCGCAGCCTACGGTGAGACTGCCCTTGCGGTCGCCGATGCCGATCTGCCGCGCAGCATTGCGGCTGGTGACCGCCCATGCCTGCTCGACCGTCGTGCCCGCCGCCGCGCAGAAATTGCGCAGCCCCGCATCGAGCGTGAGCGCGCTGCCGGCCAGCGTGCCATCCGGAAGCCGAACAGCGCCATCGCGCAGCACAATCGGGCGGTTGTCCTGAAGATAGGATGCCCCTTCCGGCAAACCTGCACCGCGCACCGCATCGCTGATCAGGACGATGCCATCCGCGCCCTTCACTCGCCAGAGCAGCTTCATCACTGCCGGATGCACATGGATATTATCGGCGATCAGTTCGCAGGTGATCACGGGCTGCGTCAGCGCCGCGCCCACCACACCCGGATCACGATGATGCAGTCCGGTCATGGCGTTAAAGGTGTGCGTCGTCTGCGAAACGCCCAGCGAAACGCCGGTCATCATCTCGTCGTAGGTGGCGTTGGTATGCGCGGCCGAGACGCGGATTCCACGGGCGACACATTCGCCGATCAGCCAGTGATTTTCAGGAAATTCTGGCGCAAGCGCCAGCAGCCGGATCACGCCGGTATCAAGAAATTCGAGCGCTTCATCGCGCTCAGCCCGGCGGATGTGGGTGCTGTCCTGCGCGCCGCATTTCAGTGCGTTGAGGTACGGGCCTTCGAGATGCACGCCCAGAATTTGCGCCCCCTCCGGGGGCTGCGCCATAACCGACGCAGCACATGCCAGGGCAGCGCGTATAGCAGCGCGGCTGGCGGTCCATGTCGTCGGCAGAAAGCTGGTGACACCGTGCGCCGCATAAAATTTCGCCATCCTGCGCAGCCCGTCCGGGTCGGCGTCCATCGTCTCGCAGCCGAGCGCGCCATGCACATGCAGATCGATGAAACCGGGCAGCAGCCAGCCACCCTGCGCATCGATCAGGCGCGGCAGCGCATCTGCTGGCGGAGACCCCGCGCCGAATGCCGCGATCTTACCCTCATGGATCGTCAGCCAGCCGTCGATCACCCCCTGCGGCGTGATCAGGCGGGCATTATGGATGAGCAGTGCATCGCTCATGCAGGTGTGTCCTTCACGGGTCGGCGACCGGCTCAGCGTGCGCAGGAAGCGGGGCGCAGATCTGCCAGCACATCCCAACTGGCAGGGTCTTCTCCGCCCAGTCCCCAGATCGCCAGCCCTCCGAGCCGGGGAAAAGCCTCCAGCACGCGCTCTAACTTATAGCGCAACCCCTCGGCGTCCGCAAAATGGATGATGCGGGGCGGCAGCCCCGGCGCTTCCAGCGCAACAAAGGCCTCTTGATCGCCGGGCAGCCGCTGGATTTCTCCATTGAAGGCATTGACGAGCTGCATGATCGTTTCCCACTGAATCGTCTCGGCAGGCGGTTCACCGCGCAGCCAGGTGTAGCCGTAGAACGGGATGCCCAGCCGCACACGCTGAAGATCGAGGATCGTCTCGGCATACGCCAGCACATCAAGCACCCAGTCCGTCGGCGCGATCGGGCCGGGCGGCTGAGCGCGACCGGTATAGTCGTAGGTCATGATGTTGAAAATATCCGCCGCGGGGGCCAGGCGCACCCAGTCCTGCGAGGCTGCGCCTTCCCAAAAGCCGGAATCGCTGGATTTGGCGTGGACGGTGACGCTGAGCAGGCGACCTTCCGCGTGCAGCGCCTGCGAAAGTTCCTCAATGAACTGTGAGAACGGTTCGCGCGCGCTCAGGCTGAAGCCTTCATAGTCGATATCGATGCCGTCATACGCCATCCGATCTGCCAGCGCGACGATGGCGGCGATGTGAGCGGCGCGGCGCGCTTCATCCTCGATCACGTCGGCGCGTCCGCTGTGCAGGCTGGGGATGATCCGCAAACCTGCCTCTCGCCACGCTGTGAGCTGTTCAGCATCTTCAGCAGCGCGGCTGCGCAGCAGGCTGCCATCGCGATTCGGGCTGTACCAGAATGGATTGACGATATCGATGGCCTCCAGGTGGCTCATCAGGGACGTGTAGCCGCCGCGATGCCCGGAAGACGGATACCACGCGGAAACGCACCAGCCCGGCGCATCCTGCAAACCCGCGGCGGGGCGGTTGATGAGCATCAGGCTGGCAGCAAACATGAGCACAATCAGGCGCATAAAGTATCGCTCCGGGATGGATATGGCAGGCGAAAGTGTACCGCATCCGCTGTGGACGCGGATCAGCACAGGCGGGATCGCGTCGATCGTCCGTATCCTCACCGCCCGGACACCAGTGTGCAGAGCCTGTCGATGCTGTGGTAAAATTCCGCCCATATGAAGAAATTACGTCGCCATGTTCCACTGCTCATGTTCGCCGCCGCCCTTTGGGCTGCGGCGTTGGCATGTAATTTGAGCAGTGACACCGCGCCGCCCACGATCGTGCCGCGCGCCACGGCAACGCCACCCCCCACGATCGGATATGCCACGCTGGCCCCGGAAGAACTGCCCGCCCAGGCAACTTCCATGCCGCAGGTGCGCACCGAGTCGGCGCTGCTGGACATCATCAACGAAGTTCAGCCAGACCGGCTGTTTTCACACATCACCACGATGCAGAACTTCTACACGCGGCACGTCAATTCCTCACAGAGCGACCCAACACGCGGGATCGGCGCTGCCTATCAGTACATCACCGATCAGTTCACCGCCATCCGCGATTCGTCGGGTGGGCGCTTCCAGCTCATGCCGCCGCACGAATTCACCGTCACATGGGCGGGCATGCAAACCCTCCAGCGCAATATCGTCGGCGTGATCGGCGGCACAGAAACAGGCGCGGGGATCATCCTGCTCGGCGCGCATTACGACAGCATCAGCTCCAACTTTGAGGATGGAAACGCCTTCGCGCCGGGCGCTAACGACAACGCCAGCGGCGTGGCAGCGCTGATCGAGATCGCGCGCATCATGAGCCAGCGGCAGCACCGCTCGACGGTCATGTTCGTGGCGTTTGCGGCAGAGGAAATCCAGCGGCAGGGCAGCATCGCCTTCGTGCGCGATTATCTGCTGCCCTCCAATATCAAGATCGATGCCATGCTCAACATGGATATCATCGGCAGCAGCACCGCCAGCAACGGCTCGGTGGACGACAGCCGGATGCGCCTGTACTCCGTTGAGCCGAACGACTCGCCATCCCGCCAGCTCGCGCGCGTGATCAATCTCGCTGCCGTGCGTCATGCGCCGGGCATGACGGTCGATCTCCAGGCCGGCGGCGATCGGGAAGGACGTTACAGCGATCATCTGTCCTTCAGCGAGGCGGGCTTCCCGGCGGTGCGCTTCATCGAGGCCCTGGAAAACCCGAACCGGCAGCATAACGATCTTGATACAGTGCAGAATGTTCGCGCTTCCTATCTGGTACGCTCAACCCAGACGGTGCTGGTCGCCGCCAGCGTGCTGGCGGATGGCCCTCGCCCGCCGCAGAATATCAGCCTGCGCGATGAGGGCAACGGACTGCGTACCCTCGTCTGGGAAACGATCCCG
This sequence comes from Anaerolineae bacterium CFX9, assembly GCA_030263515.1. Taxonomy (GTDB): domain Bacteria; phylum Chloroflexota; class Anaerolineae; order Aggregatilineales; family Phototrophicaceae; genus Flexifilum. The sequence goes on from SZPD01000143.1 coordinate 8,426, forward strand.
GATGCGACGAGTTATCTGGTGGCGCTGCGCCGCCCCGGATCGATGATCTACGACAACTATTTCGAGGTCGCCTCCAACAGCGTGACGTGGGAAGGCTTCCGGGCCGATCGCTTCGCCGCTGTGGCGATCGCGGCACAGGATCGCAGCGGGCTGATGGGCCCCCTGTCGTTCGAGTTCGGCATCAGCAGTTGATCTGCCGGTAATAGCAGCACAGCCGCCGCGCAATTTTCAGCCTCTCGCCGACAACTCGTATAAAACCGATAAAAAGTCGTAGGCAACCCATAAATCTCGCGTGACATATCTTGACACAACCCCTGAATACCCTTACCTTAGAGGTATGGTTAGATCGTTGTTACGTCCTCCGATTAAGTGAAGGTATGAGGGCACAGCAGCGGCGCTGTGGATGATCCATGAAACAGCTCAGCAACGGTTACGTGGCAAATCGGGTTCTGAAACTCAATATTGGCTTCCTGCTGGCGGCGGGGCCCGGACACACGCATGAGACAGAGTTTGACGTTCCCGCGCTGCGCGTGGCGGAAGATGTTTACCTGGCTTATCTGCGTGGCAAGCTGCGCCTGAGCCGCACCAAAGAGGGCATTCTTGCACAGGGCGATCTGCATCTGGGCACGCAGGATGAATGCTACCGCTGCCTGGACCCAATCGCACGTGATCTGCTCATCAGCATCGAAGAACTCTACGCCTACCCCAATCCTAACGGCTCGGAATTCGAGATCGGCGAAGACGGTATCCTCGACTTAACTCCCCTGCTGCGCGCTGAAGCGATTATTGCCGATTCGCGCGGGGAGCTTTGCAAGACGGATTGCAAGGGAATTTGCCCGGTCTGCGGGGCAAACAGAAATCACGAGGAGTGTACCTGTGAGGAGCCGATCGATCCGCGTTTCGCCAAACTTCAGGAACTGCTAGACCCAAAATAGAGAGACGGCATTTCAGCCTGCGCCGTACAACCGCATAACCAGCTCAGCTTGACGTGCTTAGGGGGTGAGTCTTGAGCGATTATGACGTGCTTTATGATTCCCAGAGTGATTTTATGCCGGACGGCGACTTTGATGATTTCGATGATGATTTTGACGCCGCCGATACGCTCGACGACGACGCGCTGCTTGCGCTGGAAGATGAGCCTGAGTCGTGGGCGGACGACGATGACCTTGATGACCTGATGGACGACGATCCCCCCTGGATCTCCCTGGCATCGAGCGACACCGTCGGTCTGTATCTCAAGGAAATGTCCCGCGTCCCGCTGCTGACGACCGAAGAAGAGATCGCGCTGGCGATGCGTATCGAAGCGGGCATCGAAGCCGCCCGCAAGCTGCGCCGTGACCCGACTCACAAACGCGCGGCAGAATGGCAGCTTCTGGTGCAGGACGGGCAGTGCGCCCGTGAACATCTGATCAAGGCGAATACCCGCCTGGTCGTCAGCATCGCCAAGAAGTACCTCAATCGCAGTGTCCCCTTTCTCGATCTGATCCAGGAAGGCAACCTGGGGCTGATGAAAGCCGTGGAGAAATTTGATTTCCGGCGCGGCTTCCGCTTCAGCACCTACGCGACGTGGTGGATTCGCCAGACGATCACGCGCGCCATCGCCGATCAGGGACGGACGATCCGCGTCCCCGTTCATATGAGCGATCGGATCCGCAACCTTTACAGGGTCGCCCGGCGGCTGGAACAGGGTTTTCGCTTCCTTGCCGTCGGCTCGGATTCCGGCATCAGTGCCGGCGTTCAGAGATCGCTGGAGATTGGCCGGAAAAAGTAACACTCTGCGCGAGGCGGCTCAGGAGCGGCTCCAAACAGGCAAAGACTGGGAGAGGAGGCGGAACGTCACACGGTCAGGATTCCGGCTTGTCTTCCGGCGCGAGTTCCCAGCGGCCGCGTCCGCACATATTTTCGCACTCGGGAAACATCTGCCCCTCGTCGAGACGGGCCGGCAGCTTGCACACCGTGCACCAATAAATACCGCTTTCGGGAACTTGACTACCCGGCTTGTAGGTCATGAATTCACCTTCGCTTTTCCGCGCTCCGACAATACGATATTCACCACCTCCTCCATGCTGTCAACAAGGAAATCAGGCGGATTCTCCTCGAAGCTCTCAGGTTGGAATCCGAACGTCACGCCGCAGACTTTAATGTCCGCATTACGCGCGGTCCGGATAT
>SZPD01000144.1 GCA_030263515.1 Anaerolineae bacterium CFX9
TCCACATCATCGGGGCGCAGGTTGTAAACCCCCAGCCGCGCGCGCTCCTTCACCTCGATGATCGTAATGCTGGCGGGGCGGACAGGCAGCACTGCGGCGGGTTCCAGCCCCAGAAAACGCGCGCAGGCAGCACGAATCGGACCGCCATGCGTGATGACAAGCACCGTCTGATGCAGCGGAACCAGTTCCTTCAGCGAGGCTTCCACGCGCCCCACCAGCGCATCCCACGGCTCAGCGCCCGGCGGCGTGAACAGACCGGCACGCCACGCGCGATAGTCTGCATCACTGGGTTCGCACAGCTCCGAAACATAGCGCCCCGTCCACACACCCAGATCGGCTTCACGCAGACGAGTATCGAGGCGCGGCGACTCATATCCCAGAATGGCTGCCGTTTCCCGCGTTCGCTGCAAATCAGAAGCGACCACTACGCTCGGCGACATCCGCTCGACGACGTGCCGTATATCCGCCACCTGCGCTCTGCCCGCCTCAGAAAGTTCCGGATCCGCCTGCCCCTGAAGGCGCTCGGCTGCATTCCAGATCGTCTCGCCGTGACGGACGAGGATCAGGGTCGTTTTGGCCGCATTGGAATGATTAAGTCCGGTCATAGGGATACACACGCGCAGGCCGGTCCGGCAGTTCAAGATACAGACGATCGCCAAGCCGAGCGCTCGGCAGCGAGTCGACCACCACGTTGAAGCGTTCCTTCTCATAAAGCACGGTAACAATAGCGCGCCCCGCAACAGGCGTCGACTCGGCGAACTCCACTGGCAGCCAGACAGGCTGACCCTGCTCGTGCAGTTTCATGCTGTCAGCGCGGTACATAAACCACCACTCATTCTGCCCTGAGGATAAAGCCGCATCGCCCAGCCGGTGATCATGAAACCAGTATCCCTCAGCACGCCGCTGCACATGGATCAGGGTGGCAGGCGGCGTCCCGACAAACCGCGCCACAAACGGACTGGCGGGACATTCCAGCAGATCGCGCGGCGAGCCAAACTGTTCGACGCGCCCGCTGCGCATCACGGCGACATGGGTTGCCATCGTCATCGCCTCCACCTGATCATGGGTAACGTAGACGCTGGTGGCTCCGGTCAGGCGGTGAACACGCATCAGCTCGCTGCGCATTTCCACGCGCAGTTTGGCGTCCAGATTGGACAGGGGTTCGTCGAAAAGCAGGATTTTCGGTTCCGGCGCGATCGTCCGCGCGATGGCGACGCGCTGCTGCTCGCCGCCTGAGATCTGGTTCGGATAACGTTTTGCCAGATGCCCGATGCCCAGCAGATCCAGCACCTCGCCAATCCGCGCCCTGCGGCGGGCAGCATCCCAGCGCTTGACCTTGAGCGGCCACTCCACATTACCATAGACAGTCATATGCGGCCAAAGGGCATAACTCTGGAAGACCAGCCCGGCATCACGCTGCCCCGGCGGAACCACCATGCCGCGTTCTCCACTGGCGACAAGCTGCCCGTTGAAATAAATCTCGCCGCCCGTCGGATTTTCCAGCCCCGCCAGCATTCTGAGTGTGGTCGTCTTCCCACAGCCAGAGGGGCCCAGCAGCGCCAGAAATGCGCCATCAGGAACCGACAAGGAAATTTCATCGACTGCACGCATCGCCTGGAACTGTTTGACCAGCCCGCGAATTTCCAGCGCAGAATCGCTCATAAAACCCTCACAGTCCATCTCACTCTGACCACGGCTGCGATGCCCCTTGCAGGCGGTTTGCCAGCCATGTGACGCTGATCGCAATCAGCGCGATGATCACCGTGATCGCGTTAGCAAACTGACCGAATCCTTCGGAAGCATACCGAAATGCCAGCATACTCAGCGTAAACGTCGTCGGCGTCACCAGCAGCACGACCAGCGAGAGATCGCGCACCATCTTCACGAACACCAGCACAGCCCCGGCGATCAGGCCGCGAATTGTGAGCGGGACAAAAATCGCAAACAAACGCCGCGGGAAGCGCGCCCCGGCGAGGACAGCCGCCTCATCAATTTCCCCCGCAATCTGGCTGAAGACGGCGCGTCCACTCTGAGAGCTGAACGGCAGCGTCTTGGCGAACCCCGCCAGCACCAACAGCGTAAATGTGCCATACAGCGCCGGGATCGGCCCGAAAGAACGCCCGAACTGCGCCACATACATCGCGCCAAAGGCGACGCCGGGAATGAAGAACGGGATAAAACTCAGGATTGCGATCGCGCTCTTGCTGCGCGTGGGGATCCCGCGCGTGGCATACCCGATCAGGATGCCAAAGATCGTCCCCGTGATCGCCGTAGCGATTGCAAATGTGATGGTTGTCGCCGCCGCCTGGAGGATCAGCGGGTTATTGAGCACTCCTGCCTGTCCCTGCGCGATATTGGCAGTCGACTCGCCGATCCAGTAATGCAGCGAGAAACCGCTGGTCAGCGAATTGGTACGAACGGTCATGCTGGAAGCGATCAGCACGATCAGCGGCACGATCGCCGTCGTGAAAACGATCAGGAAGCCGGCGGCGAATGCAGCCGGTCGCCATTTGCCAAGCTGGGTCCGCCTGCGCCGCCCCGCCTTGCCGGTAATGGTGGCAAACGTCCCGCGCCGCCTGATGATATAGCTGTTCACCAGCAGCAGGAACGCCGCGATCACGATCAGGATAATGGTCAGCACGTAGGCTCGCTCCAACTGCCCGTTATTGACCAGTCCGTAAATTCTTGTGGAGAGCGTCTGAAACCGCACGGGCAGCCCAAGCAGCGCGGGCGAGGTGAAATTACTGACCCCCTCAGCGAACGTCAGCATCCCTGCCGAAAGGATCGCCGGGAAAACCAGCGGCAGCGTGATGCCGCGCAGCACATGAAACCGGCTCGCGCCGGTCATCTCGCCCGCTTCGACAAGCTCTGTGTTGATCGTCGCCAGCGCCGCGCTGATGAGCAGAAAGGGAGTTGTGTAGTAGTGCGCCACCAGCGTGAGTACAATCGGGACCGGCCCCCAGCTCAGCCAGTTGGGGATCTGAAAGCCCAGCTCGAACAGAAATCCCGTTCTTCCGCCCACCAGATCATTTCTGAAAAGCGTCTCCCATGCCAGCGCGATTGCGAAACTCGGCAGGATGAACGGGATGGAAGCCAGCAGTCCCAGCGTGCGCCTGCCGGGGACATCGGTCATCATCACCAGCCACGCCATGAAGCTGCCCACAAGCAGGGTTCCCAGCGAAACCAGCCCACCCACCATCAGGCTGTTGAGCAGCGGCGTCCAGAGCAGATTAGGAGCAATCCGGCCTGTCAGCACCTCCGTCCAGACATCGAATCCCTGTGTGCGCACCGTGGTGAAAGCCAACTGTGCCAGCGGCAGGGCGATCAGGATGAGCAGCAAGCCGATCAGCAGAAGGCGCACGATGAAATCCGGGTGCGCCCATCGGGCAGAACGCTGACGCAGCGCTGTTTTCACCCCCTCAACCCGATTGAATGTGTTTGCAGCGTCCATCCGTCACAACCTCCACCGGATGCAGACCCCGGAATATCACACAGGGCATAACAGGGCTGCTGCGAACAGCCCTGTCATGATCCTATAGATTATCGGCGGTCGAAGTTGATAGGCAGAGTCGTTACTGAAGGACGAGAATGAAATCGGCAACTTCCTGACGGATTTCAAAAGTCGCCTCTGGATTGATACGCCAGGCATTGAATTCCTCCAGCGGCACAGCGTCTGGATGCGGCTCAATATCTGTCCGCGTCGCGTAATCGCCCGGCACATAGAACGGCGCATAACCACTGCCACCGGTCGGGCTGTCATCGCCCATCATGAAGTGAATAAGCAGACGCGCCGCGGCGGGGTGCTGCGCATCGCGGACAATGCCGAGCAGCGCCGGAAAGGCAATGCCGGGCGAAGGAACAACATCATTCGCCAGTTGAAGCGCCCAGCCCTCTTCTTCGTTATCACGCCGATCAGAGTAAGTGCTGAACCCGATGGGCGGGTTTTCCTGCCCGATCAGACCGATGGCCTCGTTGACCGTATCCGTATCATCCACGAGGATGACGCCGTTGGCGAACAGATCGGCGATCCACTGCTCGCCCGCATTCTCGATCCCGTCATCAAGCTCAATCGGCTGACCGTAGAGTTCCTCATAGGCGGCCGCCATTTCATCAGAGCGCAGGACGATCTCAACCATCAGATCAAGATAATCGCCGCGGATCAGCGGATCGACCATGATCACACGTCCATTCCATTCCGGCTGGGTCAGTTCCCACAGGTTGGAAACCGGCGCGCCATCCGGGTGCGCGGCTTCGTTGTACATCAGCACCTTGCTTGAGATGCGATTCGCCAGCAGCGGAACCTGAAATTCTTCAGGAACGCGATCGGCAAACTGCGGCGGAACGAAGCGTTCAACCAGCCCATCCTGCACCAGCGAGCCGAACACAACCGGTGCATCTGAAATGTAGACGACATCCACCGCGCTGACTCCCGCTTCCAGCTCAGCGCGGATGCGCGCGATCTGTTCAGTTGACGAGATATCGAAAGCGACGACATCAATCCCCGGATACATCGCCTCAAAAGCCGTTTCGATGCGTGAGATACGGCTGGTGAAAGAGTACACCACAACCTGACCTTCTGCCTCGGCAGCAGCGATCAGCGCGTCGAGATCCTCTCCGCTCAACACATCCTCATCCTGGGCATGCACGATGGCAAAGCCGAACGTAACGACCGCCATCAGCACTGCTGCCAAACGAAACCATCTGTTCATCAAACTGCCTCCTGAAAAAGATCTCTTCCCTCTAAGTGGCTGGGGCATCAACTGCCGTTCACTCCTGATCCTCGTGGTCAAAAAACTGAATCAGGTCCGACAACCGATCGAGCCGCTCAATTGAGCGACCCTCATCAAGGCGGGCAATCGTCAGAATCAGCGCGTTGCAGATCGCCATCGGCACAGTGAGCGTAAGATACTGGTCTTCCGCTCCGCGGCGGGCTGCCAGCAGCAGATCCGGCTGAGGACGCAGCAGCACACCGAGCATGTCGCTGATCACGATCGTCGTCGCGCCGATGCGCGCAGCATATTTGAGCAGCGCCGAAAGACCAGGCGGGCGCACCCGAAAAGCGAACGCCAGCACCACATCGCGTTCGCCCAGTGTCATGAGATGCTCAGCCAGATCACGGCGCTGATAGCGCAGCACCACCGTGTCAAAGCCATAACGGCGCAGGCGGCGATCCATCAGATCGACCAGCGCGGTGGAATGTCCCTGCGCAAACAGGTAGATCCGCCGCGCAGCGATGATCTTCAGCGCAACTTCGTCAAGCTGAGCCTGCGAAATGGTGTTGACCAGATCCTGCAAGGTGGCGATCTCTTCTGCAATCAGGGCGGAAAGCTCGTTGGTGCTGGCAAGGCGGCGGCGCATACGTTCAGCCGGCGCAATATCCTGCCGCAGGTCATTGCGCAGTTCCTTGTAACCTTCGTATCCCAGCTTTTTTGCGAGCCGGACTACCGTGGATTCATGGACGCCGACCCGTTCGGCAATCTCGGCGGCAGAGAGAAACGCCATCGTCGCCGGGTCTGAAAGCAGCACCTGAATCACCTGCTGATCAGAGGCGGAAAGATTGTGTTCCTGCTGGGCAACGACATCTCGAAAAGTCATACTTGCATGATATTGCAACTTTTCCTGCATGTCAAGCAGATGGAAAATCTCTGCATTTCATCAAGACCCAGTAGTTGGTGATTGTGTCTTACGAAAGGCACTGATAGACTGTAAGATGCATACACAACCAATCAACAGCAGTCAACAGATCTCATGGCAGAGTCCAAACATATCATCGTCGTAGGGTGCGGCCGGCTGGGAGGCATGCTCGCCAACAAGCTGAGCGCTGAAGGCCACCAGATCGTCGTCATCGACAGCCGTGAGATCGCCTTCGACAAGCTGTCGATCGAATTCAGCGGCTTCAAAATTCTCGGCGATGCCACCGAGCGCAATGTCCTCCTCGAAGCGAAAATCCACCAGGCAGATTACCTCTTTGCGACGACTACACACGACAATACCAACCTGATGGTGGCGCAGGTCGTCAAGACAATCTACAACGTCCCGCGCGTGGTTGCGCGCGTCTTCGATCCCTTTCGTGAGGGCGTCTACAAGGGCTTCGGGATTGAAACGATCAGCCCGACCAAGCTGGCTGCCAGTGCATTTCTGAATGTGGTGGAGTAGATCACATGCGCGTCATTCTGATCGGTGGCGACAAGACAGTGTATTTCCTCGCGCGTCACTTCGTACAGCGCAAATATCACGTCACGATCATCAACCGTGACCCGGTGCGCAGCCGCGAACTGGCGCAGAAGACCAAAGCGACAGTCGTCTTTGGCGAAGGGACGGATGTCAACCGGCTGGAAGAAGCCGGCACGCGCCAGGCGGATGTCCTGCTGGCGCTTACATCGCATGACCAGGACAATCTGATCGCCTGCCAGATCGCCATGAAGCACTTCGGCATCCCGCGGACGATCGCGCTCGTCAATGATCCTGACAATGAGCCGATCTTCCAGAAACTCGGCGTCTCGATCGCCTTCTCGGCGACGCGCATCATCGGTTCGATCATCGAGCAGGAAACGGACTTCGATGACATCACCGCGCTGATGCCGCTGGCGCAGGGTCGCCTGAATGTCACCGATGTGCGCCTGGATGTCGATTCCCCGGCAGTCGGCAAGACGCTGACGGAACTGGAGCTGACCGAAAACTCGCTCGTCGCCTGCATCATCCGCAACGATGAGGTGATCGTGCCGCGCGGCAGCACACGCCTTGAAGTCAACGATCATATGGTGCTGATCAGCCATCCCGAACATCAGCTGCATGATCTGGAAGTGCTCTGCGGCTGAAACTGGGATAACATGCGCCAGAGACTCTATCTGCGCCAGCGCTACCCGGCGTTCCTAGGTTACGCTGGCGAAATTTTTGTCATCATCGGCTTCCTTCATCTGGTTCCGCTGCTGCTGATTCCCATCTTTCCGGATGAGATCGATCAGGCAGCCGGGTTTCTGCTGGCGGGCGTCCCGCTGATCATCATCGGCGCGCTGTTCTGGAAGCGGCTTGCCCCGAAGGAGCCGCTCTCGCTTTCTGTGCAGGAAGGTTACGTCGTCGTCACGCTCGTCTGGGTGATCGCGATTCTGGTCAGCGCGATTCCGTTCATCGTCAACGTCGGGCTGAACTTCACCCAGGCCGTCTTCGAATCGACCAGCGGCTGGGCGACGGTGGGTCTGACGATGATCGATGTGACGCAGGCATCGCACCTGATCCTCTTCTTCCGCAGTTTCATCCAGTTCGCGGGCGGCGCGGGCTTTGCCATCATCGCCGTGAGCGTGCTGGCAGGCGCATTCGGCAGCGGTCTGAGCGCGGCCGAAGGGCGCACCGATCAGCTTGCCCCGCACGTGCGCAATTCCGCCAGCCTCGTCCTGCGCATCTACCTGAGTTACGCCGTCTTCGGCATTCTGGCGCTGATGCTGGCGGGGATGGACTGGTTCGACGCGATCAACCACGCCTTTACCGCGCTGGCAACGGGCGGCTTTTCAACCCGTCCGGAGTCGATCGCCTACTGGAACAGCCCGGCTGTCGAAGCCGTGCTCGTCGTGCTGATGATCCTCGGCGCGGTCAATTTCGTCGTCCCCTACCTGCTCTTGCAGCGGAAATTCCGCGTCGTGCTGCGCAATGGCGAGATCCGCTTCATGGGCTTCAGCATCGTGCTGGCCATCGTGCTCGTCTTCACCATCGTGGCAACGGCACTCTATCCGACCGTCGAAAAAGCGATCCGCGTGTCGGTCTTTGAAGTGGTGGCGACAGCGACGACTACTGGCTTGTCTACCGTGGACTTCCGCGCGTGGACTGATTTCGGGCTGATGATCATGATCATCCTGATGCTGATCGGCGGTGGAACAGGCTCGACAGCCGGCGCGATCAAGCAGTTCCGCATCTACATCCTCTACAAGTCAATCATCTGGGAATTCCGCCGCGCCTTCATGCCGCAGCATATGGTGAACGAACCCGCCATCTGGCAGGGTGAAAAACGCCAGTTGATGTCCGACAGGCAGGTGCGGCAGGTCGCGCTGTTCATCGGACTGTACTTCACAGTCTTTCTGATCGGCAGCGGCATCACCATGCTGCACGGCTATCCCTTCAGGGAAAGCCTGTTCGAGTTCGCCAGCACGCTGGGCGGTGTCGGCGTCTCGATCGGCATCACGACAGCAGCAACGCCGCCCACACTGCTGTGGACTCAATCCGTGGCGATGGTGCTGGGTCGCCTCGAATTCTTCACCGTCATCATCGGCATCTTCAAGATCATGAGCGATCTCAGGATCATGTTCCTCCAGCGTTCGACGCGCTGAAGCTGAGCGCTACAGGAAGTTCAGCGGGTTCAGGTTCGTGAACGTGTGGGCAATGCCCGGCGCAAGGATGCTGCGCGTGCGCACGAAGATGATCGACATGAAAATGCCAAAGCTCGCCTGAGAAACGATGCAGAAAGCCAGCGCTGCCAGCGCGTTTTCGAACATGCTCAGGTTGGCGTTCATATGCCACAACCCGAACAGCAGCGCCGAGATCACCATCCCCCATCCCGGCGAGAGCCACAGGCTCAGGCGAGTCTGCACAATACCACGCCAGAGGATCTCTTCGGTGAAGCCGTTCTGAAGTACATTCCCCACCAGCCGGTTGATCACAAACGCAGCACTGAAGCTGCCCGTCACCAGTTGAACGATCACGAACAGCGCGTTGACCGATATCCAGACCAGCCCCACCGCCCATGAACGGTATCCCTCGCGCAGCCCCAGCCCGGACAGCCTGACTCCAAAAACGCCCGCCAAAACTACCAGCGGAACGACCACATAAAGCAGCGGATTGGTGACGTAAAAGGGCAGCCCGGTCGCCGCTGCGATGGCAGGCATGAACAGCGTGACGAGCAAAATCAGCGCGATGAATCCAAGCTGAACAGGCAGCGCACGCCCGTATGAAGGCGCGTCTGGCGGTGGGTTGGGCGTGATCAGAAGGCTGATGATCAGGTAGATCCCCTGCCACCCTGCCAGAAAGACCTGAATGAGGGCGATCATCGGGTCAGCAGTGAGCAGCAGCACCAGCAGCCCGACAACGTACACACCGATAAAAAAACGCCCCGGAACAGACCGGCGCAGATCCATGAGTGCTGTGCGGAGTGGAAGAAGGTTCATGCGGCGGCCTCATCAGGTAGCTATGCGAACAAGGAAAAATGTACCGCAGTTCTGTCAGTTTGGAGGGCGATCTTTAGCATGTTTTGTAACGTTTCAGTATGACTTCGTTTCTCTCAAATCGATCAAAATTTGACATCCGAAACGTTTTGGATTAATCTGATAAAAGAAGATTGGATTACTTTGTATGACGATATTTCGATGACTCGATTGAAGGATTTATCGCAGAAAACGGGTTTTTCGATCACCACCATCTCGCGTGCGCTGGCTGGCTATGCGGATGTCAACGAGCAGACGCGCCAGCAGATCATCCGCGCAGCTCACGAGATGGGATACCAGCCCAATGAGGTCGCGCGGCAGCTTCGTGCGCAGCGCACACAGACTATCGGGCTGATCATCCCCACACACGATCACAGCTTTTCCGAAGGCTTCTTCAACCAGCTTCTGCGCGGCATCGGCGACGCGGCGGGCGAAGCGCGCTTTGATGTGCTGATCAGCGCGCGCTCACCGGGGGATGACGAAATGGACTCGTACCGCCGGATCGTGGGCGGTAACCGCGTGGATGGCATCATCCTTGCCCGCACTCGCTATCAGGACGAACGCATCGCCTATCTGCGCAAGGTCGGCATGCCGTTCATCGTGTCAGGACGCGCTGCCCCCGGCGAGGACTGTGACTTCCCGTATATCGATGTCGACAGCCAGGCAGGCATCCATGAAGCAGCCATCCATCTCATCCGCCTCGGACACCGCCAGATCGGGCTGATCCTGCCGCCGCCCGAAATCGCCTACACCGAGTTCCGCCGCCGCGGCTATGCGGAAGCGCTGGCGGATGCCGGGCTGACGTATGCCCCTGATCTCGTCGTGCATGGTGACCTGATGCGCAGCGGCGGCTATCAGGGGGCGATCACGCTTCTTGAACGCCATCCGGACCTGACGGCGCTCGTCTGCTGTAACGATCTGATGGCGCTCGGCGCGATGCAGGCGCTCCAGATGTACGGGCGCGCTGTTGGCGATACGTTCGGCGTGACTGGCTTCGACGATCTGCCGATTTCCGAGCACAGCAATCCCCCTCTCACCACCGTTCGCCAGCCAATCTACGAGATCGGGCGGCGTTTGGTCGAACTCCTGCTACCGGTTATCGCGGGGCAGCCACTGCAGGAGACCCAGATTTTGCTGCCAACTGAACTTGTCATCCGCGAGTCGTGTGGGGCGATCTCGTCCCGGAGAGGAGCGTGAATCACGTCAAAACGGGTTCCGGCTCAAGCATGGTTGTCGTTCTACAAGAGTATTTAGAGAGGTCAGTATGAATACCAAAATTCGCCATCTCCTTTTGATCGTGGCGCTGCTCGCGCTGGCAGCCACGCCTGTCATGGGTCAGGACGACGGAGTGACGTTCATTTCGACCCAGTTTAACGTCGTTGAAGA
>SZPD01000145.1 GCA_030263515.1 Anaerolineae bacterium CFX9
CGCAGACGGGCCGCGGAAGCAGCGGGCGTTCATCCCGGTCCAGCTAAAACGCCGGGCTGAGCGCACCTTTTTTCTGGCAGCCGCTTTCCTCATCCCCCCCAATGGGGAAGGCGGCTCCTCCTTCAGACAAGTGATCGCCACCCACGAGAATCTATCGATGAGCCTGACCCTGAAACCGCGCACTATCGCCATCGTCCTCGGAAGCATCGCCATCCTGCTTGCGCTGCAAAGCATTTATGCCGAGTACGTGCTGACCAACCACCTCGGCATCGAGTCGAATACCGCGCCGGCACGCCTGCTCGATCTCTTCAGCGTCAACCTGGAGGAAAGCATCCCGACGTGGTACAGCAGTATCCTGCTGCTGCTGGCGGCGGCGCTGCTGCTTTGGGTAGCGCTGAGCAAACGTCAGCACCAGGAACCCTACCGCGCGCACTGGTTCGGGCTGGCGCTGATCTTCCTCTATCTGTCGATGGATGAAGGGTCGGCGATTCACGAGTCCTTTTCCGGTCCTTTACAGAGCGCATTCGGCACATCGGGTTTCCTCGAATTCGGCTGGCTGATCCTCGGCGTGCCGCTGGTACTGTTCTTCGGGATCGCCTATCTGCGCTTCTGGCTGAAGCTGCCGATGCCGACGCGCCTGCTGTTCGCCATTGCCGGCGCAGTCTATGTGGGCGGCGCTGTCGTGATCGAGAGCCTCAGCGCCAACCAGTATTCAGCCGATGGCGGGTCGTCCTTCCTGTATCTGGCGATTGCGACTGTGGAGGAACTGTGTGAGATGCTCGGCGTGGTCATCCTGATCTACGCCCTGCTGGATTATCTCGTCCGGCGCGATGAGCCGCTCGTGCTGCAAACGCGCGCGCAGCAGTCGGAGCAGCCAGCGGTGTCGCTCGACTGGCGGATTCCGCGTGTGGCAGCCTTCGGGGCGCTGGCCGCGGCGCTGCTGGCGTTCAACGTCGGTATGCTCGTCTGGGGGCTGGCGCTGCGGGATGCCGATGATCTGCAAACCGCCTCAGCGCCTTATCACTTCTTCATCATCGTGGATCAACTGGCGGCGGAAGGGGTCAATATCACGCATATCAGCGGGATGTTCAACCCGGCGGATGCGCAGTCTCGGCGGACGGTTGCGGCGCTGAGGGCGGAATTCCCGGCGGTGCAGGTGCTCAGCCTGCCGAACCGCAACGCCAGCGTCGCCATCGCCAGCGATGCCCCCGTGCTGACCAGCGAGTCGATCATCGATCTGATGGAGTGGATCGACGAGACGGAGTACATCTTCTTCGATACCGATCTGATCGAGGAGATCATCGGGCTGCCTGCCTGATCTTCTGATGGCGCGGCAGGGGGAATATTTTCCCCTGTTTTCGGTTATGCGCCCCCACAGCGATCATGTTACAATCGCCGATCATGATCGGTACGAAACTCGGCGTCTACGAAATCGTTGAAGAACTTGGCAGAGGCGGCATGGCGACGGTCTACCGCGCCTTTCAGCCGAGCATGGAACGCTTTGTCGCCGTCAAGGTCATCCACCGCGCGATCAGCGCTGAGCCGAAGATGCTCGAACGCTTCCAGCGCGAAGCCCGCCTGATCGCCAAACTTGAGCATCCGCACCTGCTGCCCGTCTACGATTACGACGGCAGCCATGATCCCCCGTATATCGTCATGCGCTACCTGGAAGGCGGCACGCTCAAGGACGTGCTCGACCGGGGACCTCTGCCGCTGACGGATACCATGTTCATCCTGCGGCAGATCTCGTCTGCGCTCGATTATGCGCATCGTCAGGGCGTCATCCATCGCGATATCAAGCCGTCCAACATCATGATCGATGTGGATGGCAATGCCTTTCTGACCGATTTCGGCATTGCCCGTTCTGCCCGCCGCAGTGAGAGTGGTCTCGAACTGACGCAGACCGGTTTCACTGTTGGCACGCCCGGCTACATGTCGCCGGAACAGGGCATGGGGCAGGAAAACATCGATCATCGCACCGACATTTACGCACTCGGTGCGATGGTTTTTCATATGATCACGGGACGCCTGCCTTACGATGCCGAGACGCCGATGGCGGTCATCCTCAGGCATATCAATGATCCTGTGCCGAGCATCCGTGAGGTCAACCCGGATCTGCACAGCGCCATTGACGACGCGATCCGGCGCACCATGCTCAAGCAGCCGCGAGACCGCTATGCGACGGCGACCGAGTTCGCCGATGCGTTCACGGCCGGCGTCATCACTGCGCTGGGACGGGGTTCGACGCAGCTCAGACCGGATGCGCTGCGCAAGGCGGCGCAGGCGCGCGCCGAGCAGATCTTGCGCCAGCGTGAGCAGAAGCAGGAACAGATCAACGCGACGCTGGCGGAGTTCGATGCCCAGCGTCAGTCTCCGACGATCGCCCGCACGCCCGCCGAACCGGAGCCGCGCCCGGAAAGCCGCGCTGAGACCGTCGTTCTCGACTCGGACTCGCTGATGGATGAGGCGGACGGCCCTACGGTTCTGACGCCAACCAGCCAGCGCGCCGCCCGCTCAGACGCTCGTCCCCCTGCGCCGCCCACGCATGTTACGCCGCCTGGGTCTCGTTCCCGCCTGCCGTGGATTGCGGCAGGTGCAGCGGCGCTGATCGTAGTGGCGATCGCCGTCGCCCTGCTGAGTCGCCCCGGTGAACCGAGCGCTGTTGGGCTGACCAGCACCTCCGAGGCGACGGCGCAGGACATCACGGCTGCCGAATTGACCGAGACGCTGATCGCGGCGCTGCCCGATACGAAGACGGCGACGCCCACAGCGAGCCAATCTTCGACGCCAGCGCCAGACACGCCAACTGCCACGACTGCGCCGACCGAGACGCCGACTGATGTGCCTACGGCGACCGAGACGCCAGCGCCGACCGAAACGACTGTGCCGGACGCCACCGATGCCAGCCCGTTCGTGGTTGAGTCGCCTGCGCCTGTTGATCCTGCTGTTACCACCCTGCCGAGCGAGACACCAGCGCCCACGGAAACGCCGACCGCCACGCCGAGCGAGACCTTCACGATCACGCCCAGCCCGACGCCGACTGAGACACCGCGCCCGACGCTGACTCCCTCAGCGACGAGTACGCCGACGCCCGCCACACCGATCGCAGTGCCCAATCGCAGCCTGGTTGCCCGCGTCGGTCCCGGATCACAGTATCCGGCGCTTCGTTCAGTCGATGCGGACTCGTCGCTGCCGGTGATCGGCGTGAGCGAAGATGGCGGCTGGTTCCAGATCACGCTGCCGGATGGCTCGACCGGATGGCTGGCGGCTTCGGCGTTCGTCCAGACGTTCGGCGATCTGCGCGCTGTGCCGCTGGCGCTGGCTCCGACCGATACGCCCACCTTCACACGCACGGCGACGCCGACCGACACGCCTACTGAGACTCCGACACCGACTCTCACCCCGTCGCCGACGCCGATCCCGACGGAGACGCCGACTCCCGCGCCAACGGACACGCCGACTTCGACGCCGACCGACATGCCATCCCCAACGCTGACCGCCACGTTCACAGCCACAGCGACGGATACGCCAACGGCAACCTTCACAGCCACGCCGACGGCGACCGATACGCCGCTGCCGACCGTGCCGCCGCTGCCTTCGCTCACGCCGACCCCGACTCCGCCGCCGATCGTGCCGATGCCGTATATCGCCGACTTTGAAGGAACCAATCCGATCGGGGACTGGGATTACGATCCGGCCGTGTGGCAGGTGTTTGAGGACGGCAGCGAGCATATCCTGATCGGGCAGGGGCGCATTACTGAGCCGATCGTGGTGCTGGGCGGGGCAACGCCGGCCTGGCTCGACCCGGCAGTCAACGACATGGTGATCAGCTTCCGTGTCAATCTGCACCCCCAGGCGGCGGGCGCGCGGCTGGTTTTCCGCTATTCTTCGCTCGGTTACAACGTGCTGGAGCTTTTCCCCGGCCTGATGAGCCTGAAGCGCAACGCGCCGACGCCGGACGTGATGACGCGCGAAACCGAGCGCGTGCTGCAAACGCTTAACGTGCCGATCACGGCGAACTCGTGGCACAACATCACCCTCTGGGCACAGGGTGGGCGGATTTTCGTCTATGTGGATCGGGTGCTGCGCCTGCGCGCTGAGGATCGCGCCGTGCCCGCGCTGACGGGCGGCGAAATTCTGCTTCAGGTGGGCAGCACGACCCGCCCGGTTCGCTTTGACGATCTGCTCATCCAGCGCCCGGAAGCTGCCAGCGAACACTTCCAGAGCGGCAGCGTGCCGCCCACCTGGCTGGCGGATAACCCTGCGGCGGTCTCGCTGGGAGCTGAGGCGGGCGAAAATCAGTTCCTGCTGATGCAGGGCGCTGTCACCGTTTCGCCGCAGGTGCAGCCGCTCGGCGATTTCAACCTGCTGTGCCGCGTCTGGAACGATGTCGGCGGCTACCGCATCGCCCTGCGCCAGTCTGGAGAAGGGGCGACCGTGCTTGATGCCCGCGCGGGCAACCTGCTGATCTCGCGGACGAACGCTTCCGGCGCAGCGCTGAGCGGATTCAACGTGCCGAATTTCTATAACCGGGGCCGCTGGGAAGAACTCAGCATCAGCTATCTGGGCGATCAGCTTGTCATCTACCGGGATGGCATCGAGCGCTTCCGCGATCTCGTGCCCGGCGCGCCCGGCGTGATCACCTTCAGCACGCAGACGGGCGATGTGCTGCGCATCGATGACTGCCTGTTCACCACCAGCGCCGCCAGCAGCAACGCTTTTGAGCGCCCGTTCTACGCCCTGCGCGCGCTCGCCATGTCTCGTCCCTTCCGCCTGCTGCGCAGCGATCTTGATGAGAATTTCGATGAAGTGCTGCGCACGGATGACTGGTGGGTCGGCGGCGTCAGCGCGCCCGGCGAGTTCGCTGTTGACCTGACAGTGACCGAACATCAGCGCTTCCTGAGGCTGATCGGGACGGATCGCCCGCGTTTTCGCCTCTTTCGCGACGTGATCGGCGTCGAGATCTTCGGCAGCGGCTCCGATACGGTGCGCTTCACCAATTCAACCGATATCTGGGCGGCGGTGGATGTGCGCTTCCCGGTTGGCGGGCTGGGCGGGACGGCGTGGCTGGGTGTGCGCGTCTCGCCGACCATCACCGGCGCTGATCTCGATGGCTACCGCTTCAATCTCCGCCGCAATCTCGATGGCACAGTCGATGTCCTGATCACCTTCAGCGACCCGGCGCGTAATGAGGCGCTGTACGAAGTCTCGCTCGGCCCGCGCGATCTCGGTGAGTGGATGCGCATCGAAGCGCTGGCGCTGGATGACCAGATCGCGTTCTTCATCGACGGCGAATTTCTGACAGCGGTGGACGGCTCGCTCAGGCTGGGCGGGACGATCGCGCTGGGCGTGGACGGGTTCTCCGGCGCGGACTTTGACACGCTGATCATCCGCGATACCTCACCGCACGATCAGTAAGCTGCCGCGCAGCCGGACTGCCGTTTCAGCGTTCGCTGATGCGCGCCGCCAGCCACACACTGATCGCTTCCGGGTCGTGCCTGCCCTGCGCGATCTCCAGCACGAACGGCGCGTCGCGTTCCGGCACGTATTCCCAGCGCAGGCCGTTCCGTTCCAGGAACAGCCCGACGGCGCGGATCGCCGTCCGCTTGTTGCCGTCCACGAACAGATGATGATATGCCAGCGAATGCAGCAGCGCGGCGGCTTTGTCGATCAGGGTGGGGAACTGCGGCTCACCGAACAGCGTGATATAGGGACGGCGAACTGCCGAATCGAGCAGGTGAATGTCGCGGATGCGCGGGTCGCCCTGGGTGATCAGGTCGTTGATGTTGATCAGGTCGCGCGCCGTGATCGGCTCGACATCACCGGGATTGAAGCTCATCCAGCAGCCATTTCTGCTCGGCAATGATGCGGGCGATCGCCTGCGTATCGCGTTCGAGATCGGGGTCGGGGGCAGGCGCGACCGGCGTGACGGGCAGCCACGCCGCCAGCGAGCGCACGTCAAGACGATTTTCCGCCGTCGCGATGATCCGATCCAGCGCTTCCGCCTGATCCCAGATGACACGGCTGCCGTTGACTTCCAGCATGAAGATCGCGGCGACGGCAGATGTGCGTTTGTTGCCATCCGTGAAGGGATGATTGCGCGCCAGTGAATGCAGCAGCGCGGCGGCTTTTTCGTTCAGCGTCGGGTAAGCATCCTCACCGAAGGCGCTGGCAGCCGGGCGCTGGACAGCGGCATCGAGCAGATCGATATCGCGCACTTTCTGCCTGCCTGTGGCGATCTTTTCGTTGCCGAGGACCTTGCCATTGATGTAGATCAGTTCAGAGAGCGTCAGGTAGCGCATGATGCAGATGATCATACCGCAGCGGCGGGAATTGCGCCGCAGAAGCCGGATAGCCCGCCGCCGCGCGGATGGCGTAGAATCACAGGGTATCAGACAAGAGGAGTTCGCTGTATGGTCGCTCAACCGCTCGATGCCCGCTGGAACGCCGTCCTCAGCCGCGATAAATCTGCGGATGGCCAGTTCGTGCTGGGAGTCGTGACGACGGGAGTCTACTGCCGCCCGTCCTGCCCATCGCGCAAGCCAAAGCCGGAAAATGTGCGCTTCTTCACACTGCCTGCGCTGGCAGAAGATGCCGGTTTTCGCCCGTGCAAGCGCTGCCACCCGCGAGAGGCAGTGATGGTCAGCCCGCAGGCGCGGCTGGTGCAGGCGGTGTGCGATTACATCCGCGCGCATGCCGGCGACGCAGATGCGCTCTCGCTGGAGCAGATCGGCGCTGCCGTGGGCTATACGACCAGTCATATCGCCCACACTTTTAAGGCGCTGCTCGGTATGACGCCCCGGCAGTATGCCGAGACGCAGCGGATGCAGCACCTCAGGCGGAACCTGCGCGCAGGCGGCACGGTAACCGACGCGATTTATGCAGCGGGGTATGGATCGCCCAGCCGCGTTTATGAGCGCTCAGATCAGATGATGGGGATGACGCCGGCTGCCTATCAGCGCGGCGGGCAGGGCGTGACGATCACCTACACGATCAGCCCCTGCTCATTCGGGATGCTGCTGGTGGGCATGACCGGGCGCGGTGTCTGCGAAGTCGGCATTTATGACGATGCCGAGAGCGCGGCGGCGGGGATCCGGGCGGAATTCCCCAACGCCACGTTGTTCCACGATGATGCACAGCTGCTGCCTGTGGTGCAGGCGATCCTCGATCATGTGGACGGGCGGCGCGCCGCGCTCGATCTGCCGCTGGATGTGCAGGCGACGGCTTTTCAGCAGCGGGTGTGGGACGAACTGCGTCGGATCCCGCGTGGAGAAACGCGCACCTACGCGCAGATTGCGCAGGCGCTCGGCAAGCCGAAGGCGGTGCGCGCTGTTGCCCATGCCTGCGCCAGCAATCACGCCGCGATCATCATCCCGTGTCACCGCGTGATCGGCAGCGACGGCAGCTTGCGGGGCTACAAATGGGGTATCAGCCGCAAACAGGCGCTGCTAAAGGCGGAACGGGCATAGGACGGCAAGTTCTAAAAACCCCTCAACCAACGGATGATTGAGGGGTTCTGATGGACAATTACGACCCGAATTTCTCCGGGTAGACCTGTTTCGCAAGGTCAGCTTCTTCCTGCACCAGTGTGCGCAGCGCCGCCAGCCCTTCATCCCAGAACGCCGGGTCGGTCAGATCAACGCCGACCTTCGCCAGAATTTTATCGGGATAGTCGCTGTCGCCCGCGGCGAGCACATCGAGATACTGCGGGACAAACTCTGTGCCGCGCTTGCGATACAGGTTGAACAGTGCCAGCACCAGCAGCTCGCCGAAGGCGTAGGCATACACATACCCCGGCGTATTGAGGAAGTGCGGCACGTAGCTCCACCAGATGCCGTAATCCTCGCGCAGGGTCACGCTGTCACCGAACATCGCCTTCTGCGTATTCATCCACAGCTCGCTGATACGCGCCGTCGAGAGTTCGCCCTCGGTGCGGCGCGCGGTGTGGAGCGCATCCTCGAAGCGGTTCATCGAGATCTGGCGGAAGACGGTTGCAAAGCTGTCTTCCAGCTTCTGTGCCAGCATGGCCAGGCGGACGGCCGGGTCGGATTCCTTGTTCATCAGGTCGGTGAAGACCAGCATTTCGCCAAAGACTGACGCCATTTCGGCGGTTGTCAGCGGGGTATACAAGCCGGTGATGCCCTGCGCTTCTGCCGAGAGATACATGTGCAGACCGTGCCCCAGCTCATGCGCCAGAGTCATCACGTCGCGCGCGCTGCCCGTGAAGTTGACGAACACGAACGGGTGCGCCGAGGGTACGCTGGGCGAGGCGAACGCGCCGCCGCGCTTGTTCGGCAGCAGCGCCGCGTGAATCCAGTTTTCGTCGAAGAAGCGCTGCGCGATCTCGCCCATGCGCGGGCTGAAGGCGTAGTAGGCGTTCAGCACGATCTCGCGGGCTTCCTGCCAGGAATACTCACGCCCGGCGTCGGCAATCGGCAGCGGCGCATAGCGGTCGTAATCGTAGAGTTCGTCATAGCCGAGGATAGCGCGCTTGAGCGTATAGTGCTGGGCGACGATATCGTAGTTTGAAGTGACCGATTTCACAAGCGCCTCAACCGTTTCGTCAGTGGCCTTGTTGGAGAGGTTGCGGCTGGAGATCCACGAAGCATAGCCGCGGCGCTTGTCGTTGCTGGCTTTGTCCTGCGCCAGCACGTTGAAGATGAACGTCGTCTGCATCGCAAGCTTCTTCAGCCCGGCAGTGATCGCGTCAGCGGCTTTCCGGCGGACTTCGCGGTCGGGGTCGTGCGTCAGGTTGAGGATCTGCGACTGTGTGAGTTCCTTGCCGTCATATTCATAACGGGACGCGCCCAGAAGCTGGGTGAAGAAGCGGTTCCATGCCGCGCTCCCCGTGACCGATTTCTCGACCAGAAGCTGTTCCTCGATCTCGCTCAGGGTGTAGGGCTTGTAGCGCAGCTCGCTCTCCAGCGGGTGTTTGTACTTGCCGAGCGTCGGGCTGGCAAGCATCGCCCGGACGACTTCATCCGGCGCGGCTTTCCATTCCAGCTCGAAGAACATCAGCTTCTGGGAGAGTTCTGCGCCGTGTTCCTGAATCCTGCCGACCAGCGCGCCGATCGCCGGATCGCTGGTATCGGTGGCGAAATTCAGGTAGGCGAAAGTTCCGATCCGCCCGTCGAGGTCCTGAATTTCTTCCATCTCGGTCATGGCATCGACCATCTCTTCGGGGTCGAGCGAGGCGACGCGCCCGCGATATTTGGCGGCGAAGGCATCGGCTTTCTGCATAACCTTGTCCAGATCGCGCTGGATATTGGGATCATCGACGCCCTGATAGAAGATCGACAGATCCCAGACGACGTTTTCCGCCCCGGTGACTTTCTCGACTGCTGTACCCGTCATCGCTCAACCTCGGATGAATGTTTGACAATTCTTCAATGTTACGCTTCAACAAGTGTAATGGTTCAATGTCGGCATCACAAGCGGGAGTGAATTGCAGCGGGCTGCTGATGCGCCATTCAGCGTCAGCAGCCCACCGTGATGTGGGGTTTGATCAGCCGGCCTCGTCACCGGGAAATGGCTGTTCTTGTCGTGACGTGTAAAACGCTGGAATGTCGCTCTGAGCTACGCCTGGAGCGCAAATTTCAGCCCGGACTGAAAACCCGGAGCAACACACTCGCAGTGGTTAGCATCAGCAACGATGTGCCTCGCTACCGTAAGCCCTTCGTAATGACGGCTTTCCAGCAGCTCAGCAAACCGCAGCGTCTCGCTGACAGTTGTGCTGTCAGTGTCTTCTTCAAGTGCCCCCGCCCAAAGATAAACTTTGGAGGCGAGTTTACGATGCCTCTGTGCGAAGGCTTCCTCACATTTGAGGATGTAGCGATCCTGCGCGACGGGATTGCAGCTTCCAATGACATAGGCATCGAAAAGGTCCGGCGCTTCAAATAAGGCGAAAGCTGCAAAACCACCTCCAAGCGAGTGCCCCGCCAGAATTCGCCTGGATGGGTTGGTGAGATAGTCGTGATCGACTGCGGGTATCAGTTCATGTCCGAGAAATTGAAGAAATCGGCTTGCCTCACCTGTTTTTACAGTTCGCTTCGTCATCTCGCCCATGCTCTGCTGCCGTTCTTCGTTGCGGACTGGTGTGAAATCCGCGTTGCGACGTGCCATCGTTTCCATCCACGTCTCTTGAGGATTGGCCTGTTCGGGATAGCCGATACCTACCACAATTGCGTCCGTTGTGCCCCCGCACCATGCCATTGAATGAACGATTTCCGTAACCATGCCGAACCAGAAGTTGGCATCGAGCAGATAAATGACAGCCCATCGATCGGGCTTGTTGCCGAATGGCCAGTTCTCCGGTTTGGAGTAGGCATAGGGTAAGCTGATGCTGATACGGTATGTTCTGTCCGTATGTTTGGAGGCGAAGTCGAATGCGGTGTCCATCAGTGTCCCCCCATTGAAAACAGTTTTTCCGCATAGTACCACAAATCATGACCCATAGGATCAGGTGAGCCTGGAGGATGCCGCTAAGGACATCACCCTCATCTGCCGATCATGGGCATGCTCGCGGTTCAGCACTGCGCGC
>SZPD01000146.1 GCA_030263515.1 Anaerolineae bacterium CFX9
GAGGTGATGGGGCATGCTTCCACCTTCGGGCATGCCTTCGCCAAGGCTGAAATTGCGGCGAACACGCGCATTCCGCACAGCGGGACGGTGTTCATCAGCGTCAACCCTTATGATCGCGGCGCTGTCACCAAGATTGCGCGTGACCTGCATCAGGCGGGCTTTCGCCTGATGGCGACGGCAGGCACAGCAGAGTATCTGTCCTCGATCGGGCTGCCCGTTGAAACTGTGCGAAAACTCAGCGAAGGCTCACCCAATCTGGTTGACGTGATCCGGCGCGGCGAGATCGATCTGATCATCAACACACCGCGCGGCGGGCAGGCACATTACGATGGCGCGATCATCCGCGGTACGGCGCATCAGTATGGCGTGCCGATCGTCACAACCATGAGCGCGGCTTCCGCCACGGTACAGGCGATTCGTTCTCTGCGCGGCAAGCCGCTGAAGGTGCGCAGTTTGCAGTTCCATCATCATCACTAAAGCCGTAACCGATCGGTAATCGATGCCGCTGGACGCCCCGCCAGCGGCATTTTTCATAATGCGCCGCGCTTATCAACTTCTCAGCATGACCCCCTAATTTCTGAGGTAAAGCAATACTTTATTGCATGATAATGTGACGAACAGTGACGGCTGTGTATACTACGCGGTGTACCATCCGTCACATGTTTTATCTGGGATTCGTTTTCATCGCACAGTCAACGTTGATGGATGTAATTGTGACCACTTCCGATGCCTTACTCACCTCTACTGCTTCACCTGCATGGCATACCCGATCCGCACAGGAAACGCTCCAACAGTTAGCGGTCTCATCAGACGCCGGTCTGACGTCTGGGGAAGCCGCCGCCCGTCAGGCGCAGCACGGGCCGAACGAACTCGTTGAGAAGAAAGGGCGCAGCGTCTGGTCGATCCTGCGCGAACAGCTCGTCGCCCCGCTGGTGCTGCTGCTGCTGTTTGCCGCCGCCATTTCGGCAGTGCTGGGCAAGGCGGACAGCGTGATCGCCATCCTTGCCATCGTGATCCTGAATGCAGTGCTCGGCGTTGTGCAGGAATATCGCGCCGAGCGTGCCATGGCTGCCCTCAAGAAGATGTCTGCGCCGCTGGTTCGCGTCCGTCGTGAGGGGAAACTTGTCGATATCGCTTCGCGCGATCTGGTTCCGGGGGATATTGTCCTTCTGGAAGCAGGGAGCATCGTCCCGGCAGATTCCCGTCTGATCGAAGCTGCCAATCTCCGGGCGCTTGAGGCGTCGCTCACCGGTGAATCTCAGGCGGTGGACAAATCGACGGCTTCGCTGGATGATGCCGATCTGCCACTTGGAGACCGGGTGAATATGGTCTACATGGGCACTTCGGTGACGTATGGGCGCGGCTCGGCCGTGGTGGTCGAGACCGGTATGCGCACGCAATTGGGGCGCATCGCCGAACTGATCCAGTCGGTTGACGACGAAAAGACGCCGCTTCAGCGTCGCATGGATGAGCTTGGCGGCGTGCTGATTCGCGCTGCGCTCATCGTGATGGGGATCGCTTTTGTGGTCGGCCTGATCACCGGGCAGCCGATCTTCCCGGACGCCGCACGTCCTGAAGCCGAGTCCGTGCTGCTTAATGCCGTGGCTATCGCTGTGGCAGTCGTCCCTGAGGGGCTGCCCGCGGTCGTGACGATCGCGCTGGCGCTTGGGGCACAGCGCATGCTGCGGCGAAAGGCGCTGATCCGCAAACTGCCTGCCGTAGAGACGCTCGGTTCCGTCACGACGATCTGCTCAGACAAGACGGGCACGCTGACTGAAAACCGCATGACGGTTACCATCGTCGATATTTCCGGGCAGACGGTGCAGATGGAGGCGCTCAGCAATGGACAGCGCTCGCTGACGCATGAAATGGTGCTGCTGACCGGCACGCTCTGCAACGACTCTGAGCTGGAGGCATGGCAGGACGGCTCGACATTCAAGGCGGTAGGTGATCCGACAGAGGCGGCAATGGTCGTCGCCGGAGCGCGCGTCGGGCTGATCAAGTCGGATCTGGAGCGCGCTTTTCCTCGTGTGGCTGAAGCGCCGTTCGACAGCGATCGAAAACGTATGACCACAGCGCACCGTGTGACTGACAGCGCGGATGTCCCCGCGCCGCTCGCTCGTGTGCGGGATGCCGTCGGCGCGCAGCCGGGGCAGATCCTCGAATTCAGCAAGGGTGCGGTAGACAGCCTGCTGGAGGTCAGCTCCGGCGTCTGGATGGATGAAAAAGTTGTGCCGCTGACTCCCGAACTGCGGCAGCGCATTCTGAGCGCCAATGACGCGCTGGCGCAGGATGGTCTGCGGGTGCTGGGAACGGCTTATCGCGTACTGGATGGCGAACTGCCTTCGTCGCCCGATGCGCTTGAGGCAGATCTCGTCTTCATCGGGATGATCGGCATGATCGATCCGCCGCGTGCCGAGGTCAAGGAAGCTGTGCGCGTCTGTAAGGAAGCGGGCATCCGCCCGGTGATGATCACGGGCGATCATCCGCTCACTGCGCTGGCGATCGCCAACGAGCTTGGCATCGTTTCTCCCGGCGCGCGCGTGCTGACCGGGCATGAACTGAACAAAATGTCCATTCCGGAACTGGAGGGCGTGGTTGAGGATGTCTCGGTTTATGCGCGCGTCTCGCCTGAGCATAAACTGAATATCGTGCAGGCCCTCCAGCGTAAGGGGCATATCACCGCCATGACCGGGGACGGCGTCAACGATGCTCCGGCGCTCAAACGGAGCAACATCGGTGTGGCGATGGGGATCACCGGCACTGCGGTTTCCAAGGAAGCCTCGGATATGGTGATCATCGATGACAATTTTGCAACCATCGTGAGCGCCGTGGAGGAAGGACGCACGATCTATGACAATGTGCGCCGCTTCATCAAATACCTGCTCGCGAGCAATACGGGTGAGCTGTTCGTCCTCCTGGCGACGCAGTTGATCGCTGGCATGACGATCCCGCTGACTACGCTTCAGATTCTGTGGATGAACCTGATTACAGACGGTATCCCCGCGCTGGCGCTCGGTGTTGAAAGTGCGGAGAAAGGCGCCATGACACGCCCACCCTACGCGCCGACGGAAAAGCTGTTCGGTCGTGGGCTTGGGCGTCATATCCTGTTGGTGGGGCTGATTTTCGGTGTGATCGGCGTTGCGCTCGGCTATTGGGCGTGGTCAAGCGATCTGCGTGCGGCGAACGGCGAGCCGGCGTGGAATACGATGGTATTCATCTTTCTGACGATCGCGCAGATGGGGCACGCCTATGGCTTGCGATCGCACCGCGAAACGGTCTTCTCGCTCAATTTCTTTGGCAACAAGCTGCTGCTGGGCGCGATTGCGGTCACGATCGTGCTTCAGATGATCGCCATCTACACGCCGTTCTTCAATGCCATCTTCAACACCAATCCGCTGACGCTGGAGCAGCTTCTGATCTGCTTCCTGCTCAGTACAGTCGTCTTCTGGATCGTCGAACTGGAGAAGGTTTTCATCCGGCGTGGTAAACTGAGTTCGTAGGCTTACAGGTAGAAGGAAAGTGTGATGCAGTGTCCAATCGATGGAACCGAACTCCTGATCGCAGAGCGTACCGGCGTAGAAATTGACTACTGCCCAAAGTGCCGTGGTATCTGGCTGGATCGCGGCGAGCTTGAGAAGCTCATTGAGCGCGCTCATGAGATCGATCTGCGTGAGGCGCGCCGGTATGAGCAAGGCTCATGGGATGCCAAGCGCAAGCGCGGTTACGACGATGACTATGATGATGACGATGACTACAAACGCTATCCACGCAGGCGAAAGACCTTCATGAAGGAGATCTTTGACCTGTTCGATTAATGTTCCGGGCGCTGTGTTCCCTGTCGTATTGTGAATGCCGCGCCCGTTTCCGGTTTATACCGGGTTTCTGTGACGGACTCCAATCCCCTGCTGCGAAAGGCATGCCATGCCACTGCTTCGCCGCTCACGCGGACGCCGCCGCGTGGCAATCATCGGGCTTGACTGCGCGGAACCAACCCTCGTTTTCGATCAGTTTGTCAGCGAACTGCCCACGCTGGGCAGACTCCGTGCGCACGGCGTGTATGGACGGCTGGAAACCGTAATCCCGGCGATTACCGTTCCGGCATGGTCGTGCATGATGAGCGGGCGAGACCCTGGCGCGCTGGGGATCTATGGATTTCGGAATCGGCGTGATTACAGTTACAACGGGCTGAGCATCAGCGATGGACGCGCAGTTCGCCTGCCGAGATTGTGGGACATGATCGCGCGCTATGGCAAACGCAGCCTGGTCCTGAATGTGCCGGGGACATATCCACCGTCACCGGTCGCTGGAGCAGTCATCGGCTGTTTTCTGACCCCCAATGCGCAGGCGGATTACACGTATCCGGCGGCGCTCCGGCATGATATTCAGCGCTGGCTGGGGCGCGATTACCCGTTTGATGTTCGCGATTTTCGGACGGTGGACAAGGAACGCCTGCTGCGGGATGTTCACGAGATGACCGGTGCGCACTTTGAGGTCGCGCGCCGCCTTGCCGCCCGTGAGGACTGGGATCTGTTTGCCTTTGTCGAGATCGGTCTTGACCGGATCCATCATGCGCTCTGGGCGCACCATGATCCGCAGCACCGTGATCATGACCCGGCATCGCCTTACCGGCATGCCATCCGCGAGTATTACCGGCGTCTCGATGAGGAGATCGGGCGGCTGCTGGACGTGTTTCCGGATGATACGGCGGTTTTTGTCGTCTCCGATCATGGCGCACAACGCATGGAGGGCGGCATCTGCATCAACGAATGGCTGATACGTGAGGGCTATCTTGTCCTCAGGAACGCGCCGAAAACCGGAGATGGGGCGACCCGCTTTGAGGACTTGTCGGTAGATTGGTCAAGGACAGTTGCATGGGGTGAGGGGGGCTATTATGGCCGCCTGTTCCTCAATCTGCGTGACCGGGAACCGGAAGGGATCGTATCGCCGGAGGGGGCAGATGCGCTTCTGGCAGAGATCAGCGCCCGTCTGGAGCAGTTGGGCGATCCAGAGGGGCGGCCGATCGGCACACGCTGCTTCAGACCGCACAGCCTCTATCCCGCCGTCAACGGCATCGCGCCGGATATGCTGATCTACTTCGGCGATCTTCGCTGGCGCAGTATTGGCACTGTCGGATGGGGGCGGGTTCACGTTTATGAGAACGATACCGGGCCTGATGACGCCAATCACGCACAGTACGGAATGCTGCTGTATGCAGACCCGCTCCGAGACCTGGGCGGGCAGTACCTGAGTGACGCGCATCTGCTCCAGATTGCGCCCACCGTGCTCCGGCTGCTGGATGTGCCTGTGCCCGCCGAGATGCAGATGCCGCCGATCGCGCCGATTGTGGGCTAAACGTCGCGGGTTTCCAGCGCTCCCGGATGGTACTCATCGAGAATCGAGCCACCGATGAACTCCCGCAGCAGGGATGTATCCGGGATCAGCGCAGCCTGTTCCGGGGTGGCGGGGTGTACCCAGCGCAGAAATGACAAAAGCCGGTTCGCCTCAATATGGGCGCGCGATGAAGGCTCAACTTGCAGCAGCAGCGGCTCGGCGATACGCCGCAGCGCCGCCAGTTCATAGACCAGCGCCGAATTGAACATCATATCTGCATTTTCCTGAAACGGAAAAATATTCCGGCGTTCTCCACGGCGCACACTGTCCCAGCGGCTGATCGTGGCGTGGGCGTTATAACCGCGCCGCACGGCGTCCCGGCAAATCCGCCGCAGCAGCCGTACATCCGTGGTAGGAATACGATTGTGCGCATCCAGGTTGAGCTGCGTGAGCGCAGACACGTAGACGCGGAAGATTTTTTCGTTGGGAATCTGTGTGACAAGCTGAGGATTCATGCCGTGAATCCCTTCGCAGATCAGAATCTGGTTATCGGTCAGCCGTCCCACAGAGCCTTCCACGCTCTTGCCCTTGATGAAGTCGAAGGCGGGCAGGCGGACTTCCTCGCCCTGGATCAGCCGCAGCAGATGGTTGTTGAAAAGAGGCAGGTTGATCGCTTCCAGGGCCTCGAAGTCGAAGTTGCCTTCCTCATCGCGCGGCGTCAGCTCGCGATCGACGAAATAGTTGTCGAGTTCAAGCGTGAACGGTCGCAGACCGAACGCCAGCAGTTGAATCGCCAGGCGTTTGGAGAAGGTCGTTTTCCCCGACGAAGACGGTCCGGCGATCAGCACCAGCCGCAGTCCCTGATCGTGGTGTCGTCTGTAGATTTCGCCGGCGATATAGGCGATCTGCTGCTCATGCTGCGCTTCTGCCACCAGAATCAGTTCCTGGAGCCGATCTTCGCGTACCAGCCGGTTCAGCCGTCCCACATCCTCCACGCCGATGCGCGTCAGCCACTGCTCAGCATTTTCAAAGACGGCTGTGATTTTGCTCGAATTATCGGGGATGACGGTCAGTTCTGCCGGGTCACGCGCTTTCGGATACTGAAGGATGAAACCGTTGTGCGCCTGCACCAGCCGGAAGGTTTTCAGATAGCCAGTTGAGGGAACCATGTAGCCAAAATAGTAATCCGAGCGCTGCCTGAGGCTGTAGATCGCCAGTTCCGGGCGGATTCGCTGTTCCAGAAGCCGGACTTTGTCATCGTCGCCGCGAGCGTCAAAGAGCGCCGTGACTTCTTCAAGCGGCACGATACGCTTGTGAATCGGAATGTCTTCTGCAACAAGTTCCTGCATATGAGCTTCCAGCGCCGCCAGCTCAGCTTCTGTCAATGGAGAGCGCCCCTGAATCGTGCAGTAGAAGCCCCCGTCAGGCACTGCGTAACCGACGTTGACGCGGACATCGGGCATCAGTTCGGAAAGCGCAGTCGTGAGCAGCAGGATCAGCGAGCGCCGGTAGATGCGCCCGCCATCCGTGCTCGACAGAAGCACTGGCTCAACTTCCGCATCGCGTTGAATCGGATACGTCAGCTCGCGCAGTTTGTTATCGATGATCCCGGCGATCACAGGCTCGCCGAAGTGGGACGACGCTTCTGCCTGTGCAGCGATCATGAAGGCTTCCAGAGGTGTCCCGACCGGTCCCTGAAGAACCAGACTGCCGTTGAACGTCACGCGCACATCCGTGCGCGGTTCTGAAATGGTGGGTAGTGGGGTTGTGATCATCGGTAATTCTCCATGCTGCCCATTGTACCATCACGTATCCCAAACATGACGCGCCTGCAAACAGGGTTTATAATGGCGCGCCAGTATGCGTGTGGGGAAGCAGACGCTGATTCAGCGAGGTTGAGTGGAATGACACTGCCGTATGAAGAATATCTGGCTGAAATCCTGATCGATGAGGAGACGCTTCAGAAACGTATCCGCGAACTAGGTCATCAGATTTCGAAGGACTATGAAGGCGTCGATGATCTGCTGCTGGTTTGCATTCTGAGGGGCGGTGTCGTGTTCCTGACGGATCTGATGCGGCAGATCACCGTGCCGCACGAAATCGATTTTCTGGCGGTTTCCAGCTATGGCAAGGGGGTTCGCGAGGCGTCGGGGCGTGTTCGCATCGATCATGACCTGATGTCCGAGGCGACCGGCAAACACGTGCTCATCATCGAGGATATCATCGACAGCGGCTACACGCTGCGGTTTGTCATGGATGTGATGATGGCGCGGCGGCCTGCCAGCCTGAAGCTGTGTACCCTTCTGGACAAGCCTTCCCGGCGCACGATCCATATTCCGATCGATTACGTCGGCTTCACCATCGAGGACAAATTTGTCTTCGGTTACGGGCTTGATCTGGATGACAAATATCGCAATCTTCCGTTTGTAGGCGTAGTTCGGCTCGATGCACTCCCACAGCACTGATCTCACTCCGCGCCCGCTGAATACCCCGCTGGCATGGACCGATTTCGTCTACACGCTTCAGGATGCGCTGGTGTCCTATCCCTCAGAGGCGGCGATCTATATCGTGGGTGGGGCAGTGCGTGATGCATGGCTTCGTCGCCCGATTCCCGATCTTGATCTTGCGACAGACGGCGGGGGGCGCAAGCTGGCGAAGTGGCTGGCAAATCACTTTGGCGGCGCTTATTTCCCACTCGATGCAGAGCGCGATGTCGGGC
This sequence comes from Anaerolineae bacterium CFX9, assembly GCA_030263515.1. GTDB lineage: Bacteria > Chloroflexota > Anaerolineae > Aggregatilineales > Phototrophicaceae > Flexifilum. The sequence goes on from SZPD01000146.1 coordinate 8,054, forward strand.
GAAGTCTGCTGACGATCGACGAGCAGACGATCTCGCTGGATGTCGCGGCGCTGCGCGGCGATCTGGCAGCGGATCTGCTCGATCGCGATTTCACGATCAATGCGATGGCGGTCGATCTGCGGGGCGATCTGAATCTGGTCATTGATCCGACGGGGGGCGCGGCAGACCTGCGAGATAAGGTGCTGCGCCGCTGTACGCCAGACAGTATCGCCAAAGATCCCGTGCGCATCATCCGTGCTGTGCGCCAGAGCGTGCAGTTTGGCTTCCGGATTGAGCGTGAGACTCTCCATGACCTGCGGACAAACCTGACGCGGCTGAGCGTGCCGTCCATCGAGCGCGTGCGGGATCAGTGGTTCAGACTTTTCTCCCTGCCGCGGCCGGGGCAGGCGCTGCGGGTTGCGGACAGCATCGGCGTACTGACCGCCAGCTTTCCGGAACTGGCGGCACTCCGTGACCAAGCCCGCCTTTCCCTGAGCTTCGATGTCGTCGATCGGCTGATGGAACTTCTGATCACCATCAGCCCGCGCCGCAGCGATGAAACCGCCGCGCAGTTCAGCCTGGGCATGTTCGTGATGGCGCTCGATCGCTACCGGGCGCGTTTGCAGGAACACCTCAGCCCGGTGTATGCAGATGGTCGCTCACACCATGCGGCGCTGGTTTTCGCGGCGCTGATCCATGCTCTCCCGAAGCAGGAAGCGGCCGCCCTGGTCGAGCGGCTTCGCCTCAGCAATGTGGAACAGGATCTCATTCTGAAGCTGGTCAGCGGGTGGGAACCGGTTCGCAATCTACCGACGGATCCGGTGTCGATCTACCGGTTCTGGAAAACGCATGGCGCGGCAGGTATCGACGTGATCCTGCTGGGCATGGCGCGGGTGCTGGGGGAAGAGTCGGTCGGCCTGCGTCAGGATGAATGGCTGGCACAGGTGGAACACAAGCGCATTCTGCTGAGCGCGTGGTTTGATGAACCGGATCGTTTTGTCAATCCGCCGCCGCTGCTGGATGGCAACGACCTCAAAAGAGAACTCGGTATCGGGGCTGGCCCCCTGATCGGCGAGGCGTTGGAACGCATCCGCGAAGGGCAGGTCGCGGGCACGATTCGCACCCGTGGAGAAGCGCTTTTGCTGGCGCGGGCTGTGTTGAGGCGTGATGAAAGCGATCCGTCTCAATAAACCAGCAGATCGTTGAGGCGCGCCGTCGCTTCGCTCAATGGAACTTCAAAGTGACTGCTGAGCTGTTCCGGGCTGGGCGACTTTTCGCTGAGCTGCTCGATCATGTGCAGCGGCATGACGATCATGCGCGCAAACGCCAGCAGGTGGTTTCGCTCCCGGATCAATGGCTCAAGCCGCCGCTCAATGCCCCACGGAGATCGCGCCAACTGCCTCGCCAGCAGGCGCGCCATGTACATCATGGGGGAGTAATCGGAACTGTCCCCCGTCACAAAAAAGCCAATGGATGCATCGTTCAGATCGACGCTCTCGAACATACCCGTTCGGGGTTCCTGAAGCATGGTCTCCACCGGGATCGGCGGAGACTGAATATCGAACGCCTCGATCAGATCACGTGCAATCCGTTCCAGATCGCCTAAAGGACTCATTCAGCCGCCTTTTCCGGGATAGGACGTTCAAGAAACCAAAGTAAGGTGTTGCCATATTTGCGTTCATCATAAGTCGTCAGATATTTGAGATCAGGCTCTTCCTGTTCAGTCGGGTCGATCTGCACGATGACATCTGTGCCGGGTGGAATCCATGCCGGATTGGATTCCAGCGCCTCCAGCGTTTTTCGCCATAGTCCCTTGTACTGAGGCGGCGCAACGTAGATGAAATCGAACGAAACCGGAGGCGGGCTGGCCAGCACGCGAAAGGCATCATCCTGCCGGATGACTGCCTGCGGTGTCAGCTTCGTCAGCACAAGATTTTCGCGGATCGTCTGGACAGCGGCGGCTGAGAGATCGTAGAAATAGGCTTTTTCCGCGCCGCGGCTCAGTGCTTCGATCCCGACGCTGCCTGTGCCGGCAAACAGATCGCAGAAATACGCGTCAAAAATGCGCCGCCCGATGATGTTGAACAGCGATTCCTTGACGCGATCCATAATCGGCCGCGTTGTGTCTCCGGGGACGAGTTTCAGCCGCCGCCCTTTGGCTTTGCCTGCAATCACCCGCATCGACATCCTAGCCGCCCTCCACAATCATGCGCGCCGCCCTGAGATTGGAATAAGGGGTCAGCGCGGGGACGGGGCGTCCGGCCGAAAGGATCAGGCGGCGGCTGTTGGTTCGGCTCATGGCGTCTCGCGCTGAATCGCGCACACGGGTTGGTGTGCCGAGGTGCAGATCTTCCAGTGCGTGCAGTCCTCCGCAGACTGCCCCGAATACCTGAAGACGCCCCTGCGACAGATCCGGTTCGCCTTCGCGGTCGCGCCATGCAACCACAGGCGTGATCAGCTCATCCACCAGGTGAAACATCGGCAGCGGCTCGCCG
>SZPD01000147.1 GCA_030263515.1 Anaerolineae bacterium CFX9
AATGCGGATCTGCCAAGCATCGCTGACTGGGTCAATGAGTGGGCAGAACGCAATGCCTGCCCGGATTTCCCGGAAGACCTCAAACCCACCGGCTCAGTCTTCGGCATTCGCTACACCAACTGCGCAGATGGCAGCGAGGTCGTCTTTTACATAGTAGGGGGCGGCGGGCATACCTGGCCGGGCGGCCGCGAGCGGGCGTCGTTCATTACGGGGACGTGGAATCAGGATATCAGCGCCAGCGCGCTGATGTGGGAATTCTTTGCCGCGCACCCGATGCCGGAGGGTGATGCATGAACGCGCCGCACACCTATTTCATCGTCATCGAAGGGCTGGATGGCAGTGGCAAAAGCGAGATCACGCGGCGGCTGGCGCTGCTGAGCATCGGGCAGATGGATGGTGAGCGCGTCCTGTTCACGTATGAACCGCATGATCCGTCCGTGGCGGGTGATTATATCCGCGCTGTGCTTCGGCAGGAATTCAGCATCGCGCCGCAAACGCTCGCGCTGGCTTACGCCCTCAACCGCGCCGATCACAATGACCGCATGATCACGCCGTTCTTCACGGAAGCCGCGCCAGAAGCCCCGCGCATCTGCCTGTGCGATCGCTACTACCTGTCGTCGTTGGTCTACAACACGACGCCGGATTTCCCGATCGAGATGGTCATGCTGATCAACAGCGGCGCGCGCCGCCCCGACCTGACGATCTTCCTCGATGCCAGCGCCGAGACGTGCTACGCGCGGATGGGTCATCGCGGTGGCGTGCCAGAACTGTTTGAATCGAAGCTGGAAGAAAAGCGCGCCCGCTATCATGAAGCGATGCAGTTCCTGGCAGATCGCGGAGAAATCATCGCCGTCATCGACGCCAATCTGCCGCTGATCCACGTCCTCAACGCGGCGATCCAGATCGTCAACGAGAACGCGCCGCCGTGGCTTCGGCTTCCACTTCAGGAAACGCTGTAGCCTTCAAGGCTGCGTCGCACGTACAATTACAAAACCGTTATCCGCTGCTACAAGGACTTCCCCATGAGCGAGAGCCTGCGCACGATTCATGATCTGGAGACGCCGAGTGTCCTGATCGATCTCGACCGGATGGAACGCAATCTGCACCGGATGCAGGATCACTGCGACTCACTGGGGCTGGCGTTCCGCCCGCACATCAAGACGCACAAGATTCCGGCGATCGCGCAGATGCAGATCGACGCTGGAGCAGTCGGTATCGCCTGCCAGAAAGTGAGCGAGGCGGAAGTCTTTGCGCAGGCCGGGTTCAGCGATATTCAGATCCCGTACAACATCCTGGGCGAAAGGAAGACGCGGCGGCTGGCGGAACTTGCGATCTACAATCGTGTGACGGTCTCTGCTGATCATCCGGCAGTCGTGCATGGGCTGAGCATGGCTGCCGAAGCCGCTGACACGCCGATTCGCGTCATGGTCGAACTGGGAACAGAAAAACAGCGCACCGGCACGAACATCGAGGACGGGATCGCACTGGCGAAGATGATCGAGGCGGATGACCGCCTGCATTTCGCCGGGCTGCTGATCTATCCCAGCGATCCGTCGGTGCGCCCGATCCTTCAGGAAGTGATCGCCGCGCTCAATGCCAGCGGGATCGGCGTCGATACGGTCAGCGGCGGGGGAACAGGCGCAGCGCTGCACGCGGCGGAAGTCCCCGAACTGACCGAACTTCGCGTCGGCACGTACATCTTCAACGACTGGACGACTGTGCGGGCGGGCTGGTGCACGCTGGAAGACTGCGCCATGGTGGTCCGGGCAACCGTCGTCAGCCGCCCGACGCCGGAACGCGCCATTCTCGACGCAGGCAGCAAAACACTGACGCCGGAAATGATCGAGGGCGGCTATGGGCACATTCTGGAATATCCGCAGGCGCGCATCTACAAGCTGAATGAGGAACACGGCTACGTCGATCTGCAAAACTGCGAGGATATTCCGGATGTCGGCGAAATCGTGCACATCGTGCCGGTTCATACCTGCGTCGTGACGAATATGCACGACACGCTCTACGGCGTGCGCGGCGAACAGATCGAGGTCGCCTGGCACGTCGCCGCGCGAGGAAAAGTCTGGTAACGACGCTTTAACCGAGCGGGGCGAACAGATCGAGATGATTGCCGTCCGGGTCATAGATGACGGCGTAACGCTGTCCCCAGAAGGCATCCCAGGGCGCGCTGTGACCCTGATAGCCCGCATCGACCAGACGCTGCCATGTCGCATCGACTTCGGCAGGGGAGGCGCACCGGAAAGCGATCGCCATGCGCGTACCTGTCGGGTTGGCATTCCAGTCCGGGTAGATCTGCTGCATCATCGACAGGGAATCCCATGCCAGCCGCAGCCCGTTGGACAGCGTGATCTCGGCGTGCGGTTCGGCGTCCAGCGCGGCGGGGATATCCAGCCCCAGCAGCCGGTAGAACGCCAGCGACGCCGCCATATCCCTGACCACCAGTCCGATCAGATCGAGCTGAATCATCGTGCCTCCACAATGGCGCTGACGATCGAGCGCATCCCTTCGAGGATACGTTCCTGAGACCAGCCGCGACGCCGCTGATAATGGATCGTCCGCGGATCGAGCATGACGTAGAGCAGATCGGCGGCATACTCAATATCAACACCAGGCTGAATCTGTATCAGCAGTCCCCGGATCGTCAGCCGCCACCACAGATGCGCCGGATGATCGATCGGAACGCCGATCTCGCCGGAAATCAGCAGCGCCTCATTGCGGATGACGAAAGCCAGCCCTTCCCCCACAAACCAGGACAGATGGTCTCGCGGGTCGCCGCCTGCGCGTATCCGTTCCAGCGTGCGGTTTTGCAGGTCGCGCTGATCGTCGTCGATCAGATCCTCGCACAGTTCAGCCTTGTTGGCGAAGTGCCGGTAAAGCGTCCCTTTACCTACGCCTGCCGCTTCCGCCACTTCCGACATGGTGACCGCGCCAACGCCGCGCTCAGCAAACAGGCGCTTGGCAGTCTCGCGCAGAAGCTGCCGGTTCTTCACGGCGTCAGCGCGCGTTGGCAGCAGATTGTTGAGGACGATCAGATCGTTCACGTGGTTTTCTTGTGATACAGTCATAAGCAAGTGCAGTCATTATACTATGCAATACAAAGGTTCATTGTGAAATCACGTCTCACTTTTGCGCTGCTGATGTTTGCCCTTGTCACGCTCGCCTGCTCGGTCAGTTTCGGCATGGAAAACAGCGGCGGCAACGCAAACCCCGGCAGCAGTGTCAGTGTTCCACCACCGACTGGAGGCGAAACGGCGACGGTCACGCGCGTGATCGATGGCGACACGATCGAGGTCAACCTGAACGGACAGCGCTACACCGTCCGCTATGTCGGCGTCAACACCCCGGAACGGGACGAACCGTGCTATGCCGAAGCGCGTGACGCCAACCGCGCCCTGGTTGAGAACCGGACGGTGACGCTCGTACGCGATGTCTCGAACACCGATCGCTTTGACCGCCTGCTGCGCTATGTCTATGTGGGCGATACGCTGGTAAATGCCGCGCTGGTGCAGCAGGGCTGGGCGGAAAAGGTCGAATATCCGCCGGATACACGGCTGGCAGCGGAATTCGGCGCGCTGGAAGCGGCAGCGCGCACTGCCAATCTCGGCTGCCACCCGACCGGTATCTTCGATGACGGTTCATCCACACGATAAACCATAAAAACGGACTGTAGTCCGTTTTCTAATCAGATACTTATCTCTATCTGGCTGAAAGTCTGCTATCCTGTTGTCCGAAAGCATAAACGGACGATCGTCCGTTTAACTGTGTATTCGTTCAGCTCATGAAAGACAACAGGAGTACATTGCCATGACCCGGTGGACATTTGATCCCGCTCACTCGACCGTTTCCTTCAGCGCCCGTCATATGATGATCACAACCGTGCGCGGCACGCTCGGCGCTGTGAGCGGAGAGCTGGAATTTGACCCCGACAACCCATCCGCGAGCAGCGTCACGGCGGTGATCGACGCGACGACGATCAACAGCGGCGTGGCTGATCGCGATAACCACCTCAAAAGCCCGGATTTTCTCGATGTCGCCAATTTCCCGACGATCACCTTCGTCAGCAAGCGCGTTGAGCTGAAGAACAACACCGAAGGCAAGGTCTACGGCGACCTGACGATCCGCGGCACGACCCGCGAAGTTGTGCTTGATGTTGAACTGCTCGGTCTGGAAAAGGACCCGTTTGCCGGGGCGGAGCGCGCCGGGTTCAGCGCCAGCACCAAACTCAATCGTGAGGACTTCGGTCTGACATGGAATGTGGCGCTGGAAACGGGCGGCTGGCTGGTCGGCAAGGAGATCAAGGTTGAGCTTGATGTCCAGCTCATCAAGGTCGTCGAAACCGCCACCGCCTGAGACAGCGCCGACCGACACGCCTGACACCCCCATCAGAAAGACCCGCCTGACAGATGTTCAGACGGGTCTTTTTGTGTTGCGGGAGACAGCGACGAGAACTAGGGCGAGTTGGTCGGGTTGAGCGTGGTGAACTCAGTCACGTAGAGCGTGCCCGCATCTGCCCCGCTGCTGCTGAAGCTGCCGACGAAGATCGAATAGGTCCCCGGCGCAGGATTGGAAATATCGACCAGCGGATCCAGGCTGCCGGGGAAGTCATCATTGCAGTAGACCTGGTTGTTGGGCCCCACAATGACCAGCGTCGAGTCGCCAGCGCTGTTGAAGAAGATGCGCAGATTGTTCGCCGTGCCGCTCCAGTTGAGGATCAGGCTCGGCTGCTGCTGCACGAAGCCGCGGCAGTCCTGTCCGAGATTGAGCGCGTTAACATCGACACTGCCGCCGCTGGTCACCGAAGTCGTGAACGGATCGGGCGTAAAGCCTGCGGAGAGCGACACCGTGCCGCCGACAACCGGGGTGGTGTTGACGGACTGCCCCACAACAGGCTCGACGGTCACAGCCGGAGAGACGTTGACCGTGCCCGCCGAATTGGTCAGCAGAGGCAGGCTCATATTGCCGGGAAGCAGCGTGGCGTCCGGCGTGATCAGCAGGTAGCCCGCATTGTAGGTGTCCGAAGCGAAAGAGCCGACCCAGATGGCATAGATGCCCGCGGCGGGATTGGGAATATCGACGATCGGGTTCAGACCAACACCATCATCATTGCACAGGAAGGTGTTGTTCGGCTGGAGGATGGCCAGCGTCGAGTCGCCTTCGGCGATGAACATCACGCGCAGCACAGAGAACGGATCCTGAATTTCAAACAGGTAATCCGGCGCGCTGGTCCCGAAGCCGTTGCAGCCCGTGCCCGCATTTGCGGCGAGATCGACCGTGCCACCGCTGACGATGGTGGTGATAAAGGGATCGATGAAGTCGAAGAGCGCTGCCGGGATCTGCGCACCGCCATAATTCGGGGCGGCGTTGGGATCAAGACCGGTGGGGGTCGCCTGTGCGCTCACCAGTGCAGTGGGAAGAAGCAGGATCACGGCGAGTACAAGAAGTAACAATGACGCTTTGCGGTGCACGTTGGATCTCCCTGGTGAATTATGGATAGCGCAAACAGACGCCATCCCTGCGAAAGGTACTGCCTTGACTCTGATTGTATGAGGATTTCGGCTTTCGCGCTGTCAACCTGTGCAAAGATCCTGCAAAAAAGCCATAAAGACAGGTGGCAGCGCCGAACAACAAGGATGGAAATTGAGGGCAAAATGCGCTAGAATATCAGTTCTAGAATCGACTGTCTGAAGGGTAGAGTCCGATAGATCTCCATGCGCAGCAGCAGGCGTTGATCGACGCGCCGCTCGACCAGAAACTCTTCCTTGATGGCTCGGCAGGCAGCGGCAAGACGACGGCAGCCGCTGCCCGGATGCTCCGCCTGCTGGATCAGGGCATCCCCGGCGGCGACATGCTGATCTACGTGCCGCAGAAGGCGCTGGCGCTCCCCTATGTGCGCGCTCTGAACGAGGCTGCCTATGCGGGCAGCCCGCCGGCTGTGCACACGATCGGCAGCATCAGCACGCGAAACGTCGAGCTGTACTTTCCCCTGATTGCAAAGGAAGCCGGTTTTGCCAGCCCGGATGAGCCGCCCACCCTGCTCAGCCTGGAGACGGCGCAGTACGTCATGGCGCGCATCGTCGAGCCGCTGCTCAACCGCTTCATCGAACCGTATTTCGTCGGGCTGCGCCTGAACCGCAACCGCCTCTACAGCCAGATCCTCGACAACCTGAACAAGGCGGCCATGGTCGGATTCGATCACACCGAGATCGCCGAGCGGCTGATCTCGGCGCTGCCCGATCCGGAAAACCGCGCCGTGTTCGAACAGGTGCAGGACGCCGCCATCCGCTTCCGCCGCTACTGCCTTGAGCACAACCTGGTCGATTTCTCGCTGGCGGTCGAAATCTTCCAGCGGCAGATCTGGTCTCGCGCTGATTTGCGGGAGCGCCTGACCGGACAGTATCGGCACATCATCGTTGACAACGTGGAGGAAGATGTTGCCGCGTCTCATCGGCTGCTGGCTGATCTGATCGACAAGGCGGAGTCAGCGCTGGTCATCGCCGACAGCGATGCGGGCTTCCGCACCTTCCTCGGCGGCGCGCCGGAACATGCCCAGCGCCTGCGCGAAGTCTGCCAGCAGTCGCTCACATTCACCGAGTCGCTGGTCGCCTCGGCAGAAATTGCCGCGCTGGAAAATGCGCTCGGCCATTCGCTGGGGGGCGAAAACAAGACGGCGACTGCCGATCCGCGCAGCGCGCTGATCTACGATAATCATCGCTTCTTCCCGGAGATGCTCGACTGGGTGACGGATCAGATCGCCGCGCTGATCGATGAAGGCGTGCCGCCCGGCGAGATCGTCGTCCTGTCCCCGATCCTGTCCGACTCGCTGCGTTTCTCGCTGCTCCAGCGGCTGAGCGCGCGCGGCATCCCGGCGCGATCGCACCGTCCTTCACGCGCCCTGCGCGAAGAACCTGCCGCGCTCTGTCTGCTCACGCTGGCGCGGCTGGCGCATCCTGAATGGGGAATGGCTCCAACGGCAACTGATATCGCTCATGCGCTGATGCAGTCGCTCGGCGGCGTCGGCCAGCAGCAGCTTGATCTGATCCGCGCTGATCTGCTCACTGAACACGGCTACGCGCGCGACGACAGCCCATCGCGGCTGATGCCGTTCGCCAGCCTGCCGCCGGACGTGCAGGAACGGGTCAGCTATGTGCTCGGTCAGCGCTACGATGCCCTGCGCGAGTGGCTGGAAGCCTATATCGCCGGGCGCAGCCAGCCCGCAGAACCGCCCCCGCCGCCAAAGAAGAAGCGCGGGCGCAAGAAGAAAGGGGAAGAGCTGCCGCCGCCGCTGGAAGCCGCCCCCCCGCAACGAGCTGAACTCGATCACTTCTTCAGCCTGATCTACGGCGAAGTGCTGGCGCGGCGCGGCTTCGGCTTCCACGATGATTTTCAGGCGGCGGACGCAGCGGCGCGGCTGGTCGAATCGGCGCGCAATTTCCGCCGGACGATGCAGGACAAGGCATTTTTCGCGGCCACGCTGGAAGGCAAAACCCTGGCACAGGAATACGTCGAGATGGTGGCTGATGGGGTGATCGCCGATCAGTATGTGCCGGAATGGCAGCTCAACATCGACGCCGATGCGGTGCTGCTTGCGCCTGCCTACACTTTCCTGATGACCAACAAGCCGAAGACCGCCCAGTTCTGGCTGGATGTCGGCAGCCGCGCCTGGTTCGACCGGCTCTATCAGCCGCTGACGCATCCCTATGTGCTCGGCGTGGACTGGGTGGAAGGCGCACAGTGGAATGATGCCCTTGAAGTCAGCACGCGCAAACGCACGCTTTACCGGCTGACCGTCGGGTTGCTGCGCCGCTGCCGCGCCCGCGTCTACCTCGGACTGAGCGAACTCAGCGAAAGCGGTTACCCCAGCGAAGGCGAGCTGCTCAACGCGGTGCAGCGTGTCCTGCGTCGTTGGGCGGCACAGGACAGCGGAGACAGGACCGCATGACAACCTTCACGCCGCGCCCCAAACAACAGGAAGTGCTGAACTACCGTCACGGCAGGATGGGCGTCTCTGCCGTGCCCGGCGCTGGCAAGACGCGGACGCTTTCCGCGCTCGCGGCGCAGATCATCATCGAAGGCGATTTGCAGGATGATCAGGAAGTGCTGATCGTCACGCTGGTCAATTCAGCGGTCGAAAACTTCGCACGGCAGATCGGCGGCTTCATCCGCGCGCGCGGACTGCTGCCCAATGTCGGTTACCGCGTGCGGACGCTGCATGGGTTGTGCAGCGATATCGTTCGCGAGCGTCCTTCACTGGTCAATCTGCCGGAAGGTTTTGCCATCCTCGATGATCGCGAGGCAGAGCGCATCCGCCGGGATGCTGCGCAGGCGCTGATCGAAGCCAACGCCCACCTGCTCGATGACTTCCTCGCCCCTGATCTCAAGCCGGAGCGCGTCGATTCCCTGCGCCAGCGAGATACCCCGGATCAGGTGGCGCGCATCGGCACAGCGTTCATCCAGCAGGCGAAGGATAACCGCCAATCGCCCAACGACATCCGCCGCATGCTGGACAGCTATCTCGATGAGATGGGACAGCCGCTGATCCTGGCCGAGATCGGCAGCGCGATCTACAGGCGCTATGAAGACAGCCTGGCGCAGCTTGCCGCTGTCGATTTTCAGGATCTGATCCGCTTTGCCCACGACATTCTGGTCAAAGATCCCGATTACCTGGCGCGGCTGCGCTACCGCTTCCCGTATGTGCTGGAAGATGAGGCGCAGGACAGCAGCCAGCTTCAGGAAGCCATCCTGCGCATGCTGACCGGAGAGAACGGCAACTGGGTGCGCGTGGGAGACCCGAACCAGGCGATCTACGAGACCTTCACAACCGCCCGACCGGAAAATCTGCGCCGCTTCATCCGCGAGCCGGGTGTCACGCGCCGCGAACTGCCCAACAGCGGACGCAGCGCGCCGAAGATCCTCGATCTGGCAAACCAGCTCATCCGCTGGTCACGCGACCGTCACCCGAACCCCGATGTGCGCGCCCGCGTCCCGCTCGATGAGCCGTTCATCCTGCCGACGCCGCCGGGAGATCCACAGCCGAACCCTGCCGACGAGACCGCGATCGTCAACCTGTATCCGCAGGGACTGACGAGCGATGAAGAAATCAATACCGTGGTGCGCTCGGCGGCGAAATGGATCGCCGAACACCCGGACGAAACCTGTGCCATTCTCTCGCCTACCAACAAGCACGGCTACCGCTTCATTGACGCGCTCCAGACTCACGATGTGCCGCACGTCGAACTGCTCCAGAGCACAACCGCGACCCGCGAAACCGCGGGCGCGCTGACGCTGGTGATGAAATACCTGATCGCCCCTGATAACCCGGATCTGCTGGCGAAAGCGTTCGAGGTCTGGCGGCGTGATGACCGGGACAGCGATGAAGGGGCAGCGCGGCTCAAACGGATCATCGCGGCGCTGCGCCAGTGCGATCAGGTGGAGAGTTACGTCCAGCCGCAGCTCGGCAAGGACTGGCTCAACGAGGAACCAGCGCGCACGCTGATCGCCGAGGATGCGCTTGCAGGAGACTATCTGGAAGGCTTTCGCCCGCTGATCCGCAAATGGCAGGCGGCGGTGCTGCTGCCCGTAGATCAGCTCCTGCTGCTGCTGGCGCAGGATCTTTTCACCGAACCCGTCGATCTCGCCGTAGCCCACAGCATCGCGCTGGTTCTGCGCGGCTACAGCGACGCGCATCATGACTGGCGTCTGCCGAATTTTGCGGATGAACTCCAGATCATTGCCAAAAACGAGCGCAAATTCCTCGGCATGGACGACGAGGCGCGCGGCTTCGATCCGGATGCGCACAAGGGCAAGGTCACCGTGACGACTGTTCACAGCGCCAAAGGGCTGGAATGGGATCGCGTCTACCTGACTTCGGTCAATAACTACGATTACCCCGCCGGGCTGCCGGGCGACTCGTTCATCTCGGAACGGTGGTGGGTGCGCGATGATCTCAACCTGGAAGCTGAGGCGCTGGCTCAGCTCTCGCCGGACAGCTACCGAACCGGTGAAGCCAGCCGCGCTGCCCGCCTTGATTACATCGCCGAGCGCGTCCGGCTGCTGTACGTCGGCATCACGCGGGCGCGGCGCGAGCTGATCGTGACATGGAATACCGGTCAGCGCGGCGACAAGACAGCGGCAGCAGCTTTCACTGCCCTGCGGACGTATCTTGAACAGCAGAATGGAGCCGGCTGATGCAGCTTCCCGCAGATTTTCAGTTCAGCCAATCCAGCCTGCAAGACTTTGCAACCTGCCCGCGCCGCTTCTACTGGCGCTATCTGGCGAAACTGCGCTATCCAGCCCCGGAGACCACCCCGCTGCTGCTGGCAGAAGCACATATGGCGCGCGGCGCGGCGTTCCACCGCATGATCGAGCAGTATTTTCGCGGTATTCCGGCGGATGCGATCGAAAGTGCGCAGACGGACGATCAGATCGACAGGTGGTGGGCGGATTTTCTGCGCTATGCGCTGGCCGATCTGCCCGAACGCCGCCTGCCGGAGCAGATTCTGTCCATCC
>SZPD01000556.1 GCA_030263515.1 Anaerolineae bacterium CFX9
CTTGCGCCCGCGCTCGCCAGCGCTGCCGCCTTCGCTTCTTCTTCGGTGATGCTCACCGGCACTTCTGCGCGGTCGATCACCTTGCCGTTCTTCATGATCACCAGCGTGGTGACATCTTCCGCCGCTTTGCTGGCATCGTATTCAGGCCACGCCTGCTGATGAATGCTGTATGCGCCGCCGATCCTTGCCCACAGTTCTTCGGCGATGTGCGGCGTGAAGGGGGCCATCAGCAGCAGCATGATCCGCGTTGCCTCGTTCCAGGCATCTCCCCCCACCTTGTTCTCGCGGTACAGTGGGCGCAGCTCGTTCTTCAGCGTCATCAGATGAGAAATTGCCGTGTTGAAGCTGAATTCCTCCAGTGCGCGGCTGACTTTCGCGATCGTCTGGTGCGCCTTGCGGAGCGCATGGCGGTTGGCGCTCTCGTCGCCGCTGCCCGCTGGCGCGCCCGCCGTGACCATCTCCCACACATCATTCAGCCAGCGGACGACGCCCTGAATGTTCTGGCTGTTCCAGGGACCGCCCTGTGCCCAGTCGAAACCGAACATCAGGTAAGCGCGCAGCGTGTCTGCGCCGTACTGCTCGACCAGTTCATCCGGATTGACGACATTGCCCTTGCTCTTGGACATACGCTGAACATCCAGATGATGCCTGAGCTGGTTGACCGTGTTATGACCGGGAATGTTCGGGATTTCGATCACGGCGTCATCGCGCACTTCCACGGGATGGATCTCGCCGTCCGCGTGGTTCAGCACGTTCAGGATATTCTCGGTGCGCTTGACGATTTCCCCCGCGATCACGCCGCCTGTCAGCCCTGCGATCGCCTGCTCGATCAGCGGGGCGGGGTCTTCTGCCATGAAAGCCGGCCCGTTGGGGCGGATCACCCTGACATGATCGGCGATCAGGCGCTTGCCCTGCATCGTGCCGGTGGCCACGATCACATCGCCTGCGCGTTCCTCGCCCAGGATCTGCCCCTGATTGCGGAGCTGAAGCATCGGCTCGTCGAACAGCCCCTCGACGCGGCGGCCTCTCGCCGCTGCCAGCTTCGCCGCGTCGTCAAACACACCCAGATCGCGCAGCGCCTTGTTGAACCAGCGCGCATACAGCAGGTGCATCGTGGCATGTTCTGCGCCGCCCGTGTACGTATCGACGGGCAGCCAGTAGGCTCCTTCTTCAGGATCAAAAGGCGCTTTGTCGTAATGCGGACTCAGGTAGCGCAGGAAGTACCACGATGAGCACATAAACGTATCCATCGTATCCGTTTCGCGGCGCGCCGGGTTGCCCTGCGAATCGACCGTGTTGACGAACGCCTCATGCTGGCTCAGCGGATTGCCGAAGCCCGTCATCTGCACATCGCGCGGCAGCTCTACGGGCAGTTGATCGTCCGGAACGACCTCGATCGAGCCGTCCTGCCGGTAGATGATCGGGATCGGCGATCCCCAGTAGCGCTGGCGGCTGATCAGCCAGTCGCGCAGGCGGTAGTTGATCGACTCGCGCCCGATGCCGTTGGCGACCAGGTGATCGATGGCGGCGGCGATGGCCGGGTTCTTGCGGCCTTTCTCGCCATTGCTGATCATGCCGTTCA
>SZPD01000148.1 GCA_030263515.1 Anaerolineae bacterium CFX9
CTCTGTCCACAGCTTGAAGTGGTGAATCACCGCTTCCATGCTGCGGCCCAGCTCAGCGCGAGGCGGAGGGACAAATTTGCGATTTTGTGAGCGGAAAGGCCCCTTGGGCAGACGTTTGATCGCCTGGCGGATGATCTTCACACTCTCGCGCATTTCCAGGATGCGGATGTAAAAACGGTCATACACATCACCGTGTTCGCCAAGCGGGACATTGAACTCGTAATTCTCGTATCCGGTGTAGGGCATTGCCTTGCGGATATCCCAGTTAACACCGCTGCCGCGCAGGCTGGGCCCGCTCATCCCCAGCGCCAGCGCTTCTTCCGGCTCGACGACGCCGATACCTTCTGTGCGATCCCTCCAGATCGGGTTGTTGGTCAGCAGACGCTCATAGTCGTCCACTTTGGTCAGGAAGTAATCGAGGAAGGGTTCCAGCGTGGGCAGAAATTCATCCGGCAGATCGCGCCAGACGCCGCCCGGACGGAAATAGCTGCCCATCAGCCGCTGCCCGCTGAGCATCTCGAACATGTCGAGAATGCGCTCGCGCTCGCGGAAACAGTACAGGAAGACGCTCATCGCGCCCATATCCAGCGCATGCGTCCCCAGCCAGACGAGGTGACTGTTCAGCCGTGTCAGTTCAAGGCAGATCACACGGATGACCTGCGCGCGCTCCGGCACGTCAATCCCGCCGAGTTTCTCGATCGCCATGCAGAACGCGGCATTGTTGCTCATCGGCGCGAGATAATCCATGCGATCCGTGAGCGTCACACCCTTTTCGTAGGTCTTCGTCTCGATGGATTTCTCGATGCCTGTGTGCAGGAAGCCGACATCAGGCAGGCAGGTCACAATTTCCTCGCCATCAAGTTCGAGCAGCAGCCGAAGCACGCCATGTGTACTGGGGTGATGCGGCCCCATGTTGAGCAGCATCGTCTCGCCAGTCATCGCGCGTTCGGAAACCAGCCCGCGCAGTTCGTCAAGACTGCCCTGCCACTCCGACATATCGGTCTGGAGACCAGCGTTTTCTTTGGTGGGTCGTGTTGCAAGCGCCATCAGCGTTTCTCCAACGTCCGGGTGACGTTACTCTTTAGCGAAGGGCTTGTGACGGGCGATATCCTCGACATTGAACGAGAACATCGGCGTTTCGTAGCCAACCGGGTAATCCCGACGGTGCGGATGTCCATCCCAGTCAGCGGGCATCAGAACACGGCGCAGATCAGGATGACCTTCAAAGCGGATACCCATCATGTCGAAGATTTCGCGCTCCAGCCAGTTCGCCGCGGGCCAGACTGCCGTTCCGCTGGGCATGGAGGCGGATTCTTCATTGACGAAAACCTTGACGCGCAGCCGGCGATTATAGAGCATGGAATAGAGGTGATAGCTGACCGCGAAACGCTCAGGACGTTCGCCATAATCGCCGTATCCACGCGCCGGATCATAGTAATCGACGGCGCTGACATCCGAGAGGAAATTGTAGACCAGACCGGGCGTATCCCGCAGGAAACGCGCCACGCTGACGAACTCTGCCGGATCGACGATCAGCGTGGTTTCGCCAGCAAACTGGTGTGTGCCCCGCAAGCCATTCGGAAATGCCTGCTGTACAGCCTGGATCGGATCGAGTGCGCTGGGTATGTGCATGATTTACTTTGCCCAATCCGCGAGACGCTCGCCGCGCATCTTCTCATGGAGCGTCAGAATACCGTGAATGAGCTGCTCCGGGCGTGGCGGGCAGCCAGCCACATAGACATCGACAGGGACGATCTCATCAACGCCCTGCACTACCGCGTAATTATTGTAGACGCCGCCGCAGGATGCGCAGTCGCCCATTGAAATGACATACTTGGGGGATGCCATCTGATCGTAAAGCTGGCGAACAACCGGGGCCATCTTGCGCGTCACACGTCCCGCCACAATGATCAGGTCACTCTGACGCGGGCTGGCGCGGTTGAGTTCCATGCCAAAACGCGACAGGTCATAATCGCCCGCCTGCGTCGCCATCATCTCGATCGCGCAGCACGCCAGGCCGAAAAGCAGCGGCCATACAGCGCCAGTGCGCGCCCAGTTCACTGCCGTATCCAGCGTCGTGGTGACGACGCCGAGGTCACCTAACTTCGATGAGACTACTCCCATTCCAACGCTCCAATCTTCCACTCGTAGATGAGTCCGATGGTGAGCACGGTGATGAAGATGCCCATCGCCACGAGCGCGTACAACCCCATATCGCGAAATACCACTGCCCAGGGCAGAAAGAAGACGACTTCGATATCGAACAGGATGAAAAGCACCGCGATCAGATAGAACTTGACGGGATAGCGGCGGTTGGCGGGACCGATGGGCTTCATGCCGCTTTCGTAGGGCGCTGTCTTGCGCGAGGTCGGCTTCCAGGGGCCGAACAGGCGCGAGATCACCAGGATGATGATCGAGACGATGATCGAGATGATCAACAGCGCGGCAATTGGGGCAAAATCATTCAGCGCCATAGGGCTTTCCCTGAGAATTGCGGAATCGAGATTGTTCCATTTGGATCAAACCAGTGAAATCAGTATATCTTGACTGAACACCCCTGTCAACTTTAATGACGGGGCAGAAAAGGGCATTTTAAGAGAAGAATTACAGATGACAAGCCCTCCGTTACCACATATCCGGGTGTTCCACGCGCAGCATCTGATCCACCTCCGGAGCGACGATGATATGTTCTGAGCCGTCCAGCCAGCGGATCACGACGCGCTCGACAGATGTTTCCTCCCCCAGCCCGAAATGCGCGACCGGCTCCATCTGACAGAGATACCCGCTGCCCGCATCGACGACACGGATCTGTGTGCGCTGCGCCGTGATCAGCGTGACGAGCGCTCCCCGCGCCGGCGCGCCGTACTGAGTGAGCGGCAGGATGCGCAGCCAGTGATTGCCGTTGGGGATCGTCTGGAAGTAAGAAACCGGCTGCGGGGCAGCTTCCCCATGAGAGATGATCAGTTCCAGCCGCCCGTCACCGTCGAAATCGCCGACGACCGCCCCAGTCCCGTATCCTTCAGGTTCCTCGGCATCTCCTAGATCCAGCGACCACCAGTCCCCGCTGCGGAACCCGAATAACCTGTTTTCCTCGCCGATATTGTTGAAGAAAATTTCCTCATAACCATCATTGTCAAAATCGGCGGCAATGACCGTCCGCACGCGGGAAGGCTTCGCCATGTGCAGCGGTGTCCTGTCCTCAAAACGTCCGTTGACATCCTGAACGAGCAGCCGGTGCTCCCCCTCCCAGTTTCCGATAACGAGATCGAACATGCCATCGCCGTTGGCATCAAACGCTGCAACGCCGCGCGCGTTCTGGAAGGCATCGGCGACGCCGGCTTCCTCGCCAATCTCGGCATATGTGCCGTCACCAAGATTGCTGAACAGATAATTGGCGCCGTGTTCGTTACCCATGAAGATATCCATGCGCGTGGTGACGAGCGGCAGCGCAAGCGCACTGCGCCCCCCCGTAGACAGATCGAGCTGCGCCTGACTGGCGACATCCTGAAGGCGGCCATCCTCATCCAGCTCATACAGGCGCATCGGCCCGCCATAGTTGGCAACGAAGAAACCATACTGCCCGGTCCCGTTACGATCGACACCCACCACAGACCGCCCCGCTGTGAGATTGAGCACATCTTCATGGATCGGCAGGGCAAACAGATCGACCCATTCACCATCGGCGTGATCGAACAGCCGGTCTGCAAAGCGCTTCATACCGGCAAAGGTGTCGGTATTCAGGACGTAGATCTCCTCTTCACCATCGGCGTCAATATCCGCCGCCGCAACACCGATCGACTGGCGGCGGCCATCAGTAAGGGAAAATGGAGCCACGCTGACGAAGCGATTTTCCTTCCATTTAAAGACCTGGTTGGGGAAGCCGAACCCGGTGACGAAGATCTCGAAGCTGCCATCCCCATCGATATCGACAACGGCGGCTCCGTAATTAAGCTGCGGCGGATTGGGTAGCAATAACGAGCGATTTACGAACATGTGTGAAAATGTCCTGCGTGCGGAAACCGTTTGACATTGTACAATAAGGAAGCTGGAATGCGGCGGACGCGAACAGCACACTGGAGACAGCCGCTCCCGCATCCTTACCCAGGCTGCGACACATCTCTTGGTAAGAGGGCGACGTTTTGACAGGCGGTATCTGGTACAGCATTAATCTGATCATCACGATCATTGTCTTCGTGACAGTCCTGTCACTGGCACTGTATACGTATACGCGCCACAAACCACCCAAGACCACATGGCTGAGCCTTCTGCTCGTGGGCACTGCCTGGGTGAGCGCCTGCGTCTTCCTTGAGCAGCTTTACATCAACGATCTTGACCGCTTCGTCACATTTGCCAAGTTCGAATACATCGGTCTGACGACTCTGCCGGTCATATGGCTGGGTGTGGCGCTGGTCTTCAGCGACCGCGAAAACCTGATCACACGCCGCCGTATGGCGCTTCTGCTGATCGTGCCGCTGACCATCCTCGCACTGGCTTTCACCAACGAACTGCACGGGCTGATCTGGGCACAGCCGCGCCTTGTGCCCAGTGGAGATTACCTCATCTACTCGCCAGACTATGGGCCGGCCTTCTGGATTTTCACCATCTATTCATATGTCGTCTTCATGGCGGGCAGCTATGTGCTGGTGCGGGGAGCCGCCAACACGTGGTATCTGTTCCGTCTGCGCTCGGTGATGCTGCTCACCGCTTCAATTCTGCCCTGGCTGAGCAATCTGTTCGAAATCTTCGACCCGCCTTTTCTGGAAGCGCTCAATCTCAATGTTCCGGCTTTCGGCTTCAGCGCCACCCTGCTGACCCTGGCACTGTTCCGCTACCACCTGATCGATCTGATCCCCTTCGCCTATGACAGCATCATCAGCCAGGTTCCCGACGGCCTGATCGTGCTCGATCATCGCGATCGGATCATCACAATCAACCCGGTAGTGGCAAATTTCGTGCGCAGCTCACCGACTCTGCTCGTCGGCAAAACACTGCATGAAGTTTTCCCGGACTACGAAGAAGAGATCCTCGCCCTCAAGGGGATGACGAACGGGCGCAGGCTGATCATGCTCGATGACCGTGTCATCGAAATCCGCATCTCACCCGTGGCAATGGCAGATCTTCCTCAGAATGGCCGGCTGCTGGTGCTGCGCGATGTCTCGGCACAGATCGAGAACGAGCGCAGCGAACGCGAAGACCGTGTCTTTGCCGAAATGATGGTGGAGATCGGCGCGCTGCTCAACAGCACACTTGCCACTGAAAAAGTGCTGGAGCGCATCGTACAGAGCATTCAACTGCTGCTGCCCGGCGTCCGCGCCAATGTCATGCTGCTGGAGGACGACCGGCGCACGCTGCGCATCCGTCATCATTCCGGCTACGGTGAGGCCGCCGCCCGCCTGTTTGAAACCCTTGCCTTTGATATCCACAACACGCGCGCCTTCCGGGAGTCGGCAAACGCTCCGGAGCCGCTGATCATCAACGATGTCCGCCAGTTTGAAGGCTGGACGGTCGTCCCTGAGCTGTCTGATATTTACGGCGCGGCGCTCATTCCGCTGCACAAGGATGACGAACTGGTCGGATTTTTATCGCTTGATGCGGCAGCGCCGAACCTGATCCGACCCGAAGTCGCTCCGCGGCTGAAGATGCTGGCGCAGCACGCCGATCTCGCCTTCAAAAATGCCCGCCTGTATGAACAGACGCAGATGCAGCAGGAAGAACTGAGAGAACGTGTTGAGCGCCTGACGATCACGCAGCGGGTGTACAAGGAAATCGGCTTTTCGTTCAATCTGGACTCCCTGCTGGAGATCGCCTTTGATGGCCTGCTGCGCATGTCGCGCGCTGACGCGGGCTTCATCGCCCTGATGAACGATCAGCATCTGGTGCTTCAGCATTACTATGGACGTTATGAACAGGATGCGCTTCAGGCTCGCCTCGCCCAGCGGAGCGGGATCATCTGGGATGTGCTGCATGATCCGGACTCGCCACGGGTAGCGCATTCGATGATGGTGGATACCCTCCTGCCCGATGATATCTGCGCGCAGATGGCGCTGCCGCTGCGCACCTTTGATGGCAGCGAGCGCGAAACGCTGCACGGCGTGATCATGCTGGAATCGCGCGATGTCAACTGCTTCACCACGGAGCGCACGCAGCTTCTGGAACTCGTTGCTGACCGGATCGCCGTTGCGCTGCAAAACAGCCGTCTGTTCACCATGTCACAGGAACGCGCGGCACAGCTCGAACGGCTCTACGCGCAGATGAGCCGTCTCGAACAGCTCAAGAGCGAGATGATCCGGATCGCCGCCCACGACCTGAAGAACCCGCTCAGCGTGATCCTGAACTATCTGACCCTGCTCACCGAAGACTCCTCCTGGCGAGATAACCCCGAAGAGATCTACGAGTCGATGGCGCGCGCGGGCAACCGCATGAATCAGATCATCAAGGATTTTCTGTCGCTCGAACGCATTGAACAGATCGCCGAGCAGCAAACGTCTGCGCCGTTCGATCTGGGCAAGGCAGTGCGCCGCGCTGTGGACGAATTCATGGCACGGGCCAGGGTGAAACAGCAGACGCTGACCCTTCAGATCTCGGATGATCCCTGCATCATCAATGGGGATGAAGTACAGATCTATGAAGCGATCACCAATTTCATCAGCAACGCGATCAAGTACACCCCTGATGAAGGCACGATCGTCGTTTCGCTGGTCAATGAGGAATACTTCGCCGGGTTCACGGTCACAGACAGCGGATATGGCATCCCCGAAGACCGGCAGAAACGCCTCTTCCAGCCGTTCTACCGCGTCAAAACCAGCGAAGTCGAAAAGGTTGAGGGTACAGGATTAGGGCTGCACCTGGCGCGCAATATCGTGGAGCGGCACGGCGGCTCGATCATCTTCCGAAGCGTGTATCGTCAGGGAAGCACATTCGGCTTCCGGCTGCCGCTCTACCAACCCTCCGAAAAACAGGATGCGGAAGCACAACCCTCCGCAGCAGAATGAACTGCCCCGAATCTTCAGAGCCTCAATGTTAACCTGTCGTTAGTTCGCGATTTGTACATATTTCCCGAACAAATCCGAAATGTTTGTGAATTCTCCGAAAAGTTACATTTTCGTTGCTGACAATTAAGACCCGTTCTCTTTATAATGAAGATTAAGGGTACGTGAGCGAAGTGCCTCCACGCCGCTGCCCGGAGCATCATCTTTTTGCCCTTATACGTAATAGAAAGTCTATTCAACAAATGAACAGACATCGTAAAGCTCCGTATATGACGGCGCTGCGAGGGCTGTTGCTGTGTCTGCTCTTTATCAGCACCACAGTGATAGCGCAGGATGAGAACCCCTCCGACGGTTCCCCCTCCAGCACGTTCATGAGCACCCCCATCCCTACTGAAACTTCTCCAGCACCCACAGAAGCGGCGGAAACGCCGTCGCCAGAGCCGGAAATTGTCGAGGAAAGCACGCCGACTGCCGAACCGACAGAGTCGCCTGAGCCGGTGATCACCGTGGAACCGACGCCCAGCGCGACACCTGAGCCAGAGACGACGAGCCAGCCTGTCGTGACTGAGGAACCGACGCCGGTTCCCCCGGCTTACGAAACGCTGGTCGTCACGCCGGAGATAACCCCGGAACCGACGCCATCGGGCGGTTTTGAACCTCTGTTTGCGCAGACATCCTGCCGCCTTGACATCAGCGATCGCGGCGATAACAATCCGTTCACGTATCGCTTCACGGCTGCCCAGGCGAATAATATCGCCAGCTACAGTTGGGACGTGGATAACAACATCAACCCCGGTGTGGACAGCACGGCGCAGACCTATGATCACACCTACCCCGGTACTGGCACGTTCAACATCATCCTGATCTGTACACCGCAAGCCGGTTTCGGACCTGCGATCACGCTGAATGCCTCGATCACCATCACGAATGTGCCGGTGGCGAGTTTTTCGTTTACGCATCCGCAGATCATCACCGCCGTGCCGCCTGTCACGCTGGGCGCTGTCAACACCAGCTCCGGCACGAATCTGAGTTATGCCTGGCGCATCTCCACCTCCAGCAATCCGAATGATCCCGGACTGTTCGATTACTCCACGACGAACGTCTCGGTCACGCTCACCAGCGCCGAACTGCCGGTGCTGCCGGCGATCATCTGGTTCCATCTGACAGCCACCGATCCATCCTCCGGAACCTCCAGCATCCAGTCGCAGTCGGTCGCCATCAATGCACCGCCGCCCAGCGCCGATTTCACCCTCAGTCAGGCTTCCGGCCCCGCGCCGCTGAATGTCACCATCCAGGGTGTTGATCTCGGCACAGGCCCGATCACGTCCTGGGAATGGGATCTCGATGGCGACACCGACTTTGATGATGCTGTGGGCATCGGTCCTCACACGCTGACCAACCTGGCGGTCGGGCTGTACGAAGTCAGCCTCCGTTACACCGGTCCGGGCGGCTTCGGCACGGTCACCCGACAGATCAATGTGTACCCGGACAGTGAACCTGTCTTCGCCCAGTTCACCTATGAGCTGCGCGGCGAAGTGCCCGGCGGCTATGAAGTGTGCTTTACCAACACGTCCACCGGCCCGTATATCATGAGCGAGTGGGATTTTGACGCCCCGGCTTCAGGCGAAGGAACCTACGATCTGACCGACAATTCGTCGATCGTCTGCCATGTCTATAGCACGACGGGCGGGCGCAACGTGCGCCTGCGCGTCTCTGCCAGCGATCCGCTGATCTTTTCGACCGCATCCGCTTTCGTCGATGTCATCGCGCCGCCCGTAGCGGATTTCAATATCAGCCCGTCTTCCAGCATCGTATGGGGAACGTCCGTCACGTTCACCGACGCCAGCTTTGGCGGAACGCGCACAGCATGGGAATGGGATTTCAACGCGGACGGCATCGTTGACAGCACCCAGCAGAACCCGCCCGCACAAAACCTGCTCACTATCGGCGCAAACCCGATCCGGCTGACGGTTTATGGCCCCGGCGGCTCATCCTATGTTGAAAAGATCGTCTATGTGGCGCGCCTTGAACTGGTGTGCGATTTCACCGGTTCGCTGGATGTCATCCCCGGCAGCCCTGCACAGACTTATACGCAGAATCTGCTTCCTTCCAGCATCGGCGGGCGCACCGTCACTTACAACTGGACGGTGACGGGCAGCGGAACCGGACTGCCGCTGACATTCTCGAACACGACGAATTTCTCGATCGACTGGGACGGTGTCGGCTTCGGCTCTTTCCTGGTCACGCTGGAAGCAAGCACCGCCGACGGTTCTTTCTGCACCACCACCAAGACGGTCGATCACGACTGGCTGCCGATGAACTGCACCATGTCGTCGAACCTGCCCGGCACGCTGTACGCGGACGGCAATACATATACCTTCACCGCCAACGTCGCCAATGTGAGCGGGCGTACTGTGCTTGGCTACGACTGGTATGTCAACAACGTGCTGCAAACTTCCGGACTATCGAACACGTTCAACTGGACGAACACAAATGACAGCTCTGCGCCTCCGCTGTCGTATGAGGTGAGCTATGTCGTGCTGGTCGATAATGGTTCCGGTTACACCCCGGCAACCTCTTCGTGCACTGAAGTGCGGCAGTTCACCGTCCAGCCATGGCCTGCCCTGACATGCGGCTCGCTGAGCGGAACATTCAACCCGATTCCGGTGAACAGCGGCAGCGGCGCGATCCAGACGTTTACCTACACGCTTAATCCGAGCGGCGTGGCGGGACGAACGATTTCATATCTGTGGTCTGTCGACGGCGGCACGATCACCAGCACCAATCCCAGCACGACAGGCAGCGTGTCTGTGCAGTGGGATCCGGCGCGTGGTTCCCTGCCGCCTGCCCCCAGCGACGAGAGCATCAGCGTGCAGGTCACAGTCACCAATCCAGACGGCGTTGAGGTCACCTGCTCCGCCAATAACGCAGTGCAGGTACGCTACCAGAACCTGACGTGCGCGCTCCCCTCTGGCGATACCATGGTGGTCGTGGGCGAGACAGAAAATTACACGCGCAATGTCAGCATCACCTACGGCCGCGCGCTCACCAACATGCTTTGGACGGTCGAACAGCTCACGCCTGTCTCACAGACGACAACCTACACGACAACCTCGCTCGATCTGACGTTCCTCGAACCGAGCGCCACCTACCGCGTTCGTTACTCGGTAGATGCAGTTGGTTACAACGGCATTCCGGATGATAGCTGCACGTCTCCGTGGCTGAACATCATCACCTACGACGATGGGGTCAACTGGCAGTGCGAATCGCCTGCCCTCTCCGGAGACTCGACACCGGACGGTAATGAGACGTATACCCTTGTCATCGATAACGGCAATACGCCCCCCATCGAGCTGCGCTATCGCTGGATCCTGCGAGATTACCTGAACAACGATTACGTGCTGGCGACGGTGACCTCAACCGCGCAGGGCACGATCACCAGCCCGACCTTC